>NZ_JBHZPF010000030.1:0-57647 GCF_042787975.1 Peribacillus sp. YIM B13482 | reverse complement strand
TTACGCCCTTCAAAAAAATTAGAATATGGTGGGCTTATTTTAGTATGGCCTTTCACGAATATGTTTTCATACAAAAAATATTAAAGGTTTCTTCCAAAAAAAAGATATGTACTCAAGAAATCACGAGGAGTTGAGGGTTTCCGCTTCCAAATGAAGACAGCTTTAATGAAAAAACGTTATATTTTAAGTAAAGTTTAATTTGGGAGTTTTGTTCATGTAATTTGTTGTTAGTCCTTTCTTTTATGGCAATTAGTGTTATCTTGAGGGAAGCGCAGTCAGATACTAGTAGGGTATCCTGGAAGAATGTAGTTGGAATTTAGAGGAAAGGCAATGATGGAGTTTTTCATGGATAAGCTTTCAGCGGTTACTTGATATATGAGGACGAAAAATAACCGTCTGTTTTTTGTTAATAGAAGGGTTAGAAAGTTTAGACAAAGTGGCTTTTTTTTGACCAAATGGAAGGATATCACAACAAATCGGGTTATTCAAAAAAATGACCATATTCTGTAAAAAAGTTAACCCAGGAGTGAGTTACTGGATTGGGAAGCAATATTGGGGTAAAGGAATTGCTACAGAGCTCAATTTTTTGACGAAAATAAATGTTCGTCCTCTTTATGCCCGGGCAGTCAAGGAGAATCTATGATCTATCCGGGTGCTGGAAAAATGCGGATTAGAAAGATTCGGTGAGGACAAAGGGGATTCCCATGCAAGAGGTTTGGGGTGAAGAATTCATTTTGAAAAACTTGAATCCTAAAACCCAGTTAAGATAAGACTAAAACAATATCGTTATGAGGAACGGGTGACATCGAATGTGGTTTAAGATTTTTTCCTTCATTTTCATTTTATGTGGTCTTTTTGTAATGTGGTTCGCCGTTTTTGGTGACAAGAAAGTAGTCAAAGAGTTCGGCTCAGGAATACCAACGAATTTCATCGATTTTATTTTAATGATGGTTTATAGACTTTTCCCTTCTTTTATTAGAAGAATCTTCCTTTTTGCATTGGGTCTGGCCATTTCTATCGGCTTTACCTATACGTTGCTTTATTTATAATTAACATAAATTTTCCTTTAATATAAAAAAAACCTGTAACTTAATTCATTCGGAAACGTAATAAAAAGAAACGATACATAGCTATTTCGATGAAAGATCATTGCAGTGATATTGATATTGGGAATTATGAGGGCGGGTAGCTGACGCCGACTGAAGACTTTAATGTGAGTTCGATGTTATTGCGCTATAAGGATAGGGAAGGGAAGAGAAGAGGCATACGGAAACCAACATTGGGTATTTTGAAAATGGGTATGTCGGAGAGGCTGCCATCACCTTGTAGTCCATCGGTAAGAACGGTGAAATTCAAATCTATTGATTGCAGCTGAGTCAAGGGATGCTTCTATCCAAATGGAAGAATATCAGTATAGTAACAATATGCATAATATGGTAATATTGAATTTGTGTGATTTTGGAAAATATAAAAAAAGGAAGGTATTATATGTCTGAAACGGTTCTTAAGGTTCAATCCTTAACTAAAAAAATTGGAAAAGCGACCATTGTAGACAATGTCAGCTTTGAAATAAAAAGTAATGAAATTTTTGGTTTGCTTGGTCCGAATGGGGCTGGTAAGACCACTATCATCCGGATGATCACTGGTCTTATCAACCGTACGGGCGGTACTGTCATGATCAATGGCAGTGACCTCGATAAAGATTTCGAAGGTGCGATGAATCAATTGGGGGCCATTGTTGAAAACCCGGAGTTTTATAAGTACATGACGGGCAGGAAGAATATCCTGCATTATGCCCGAATGTCAGCCAATGACATATCCAATGACCGAATAGAAGAGGTCATAAAGCTTGTCAAACTGGATCATGCCATCGATAAGAAGGTTAAAACCTATTCATTAGGAATGCGTCAGCGCCTTGGCGTGGCACAGGCCATTTTACATAAACCGTCGTTATTGATTTTTGATGAACCGACGAATGGCTTGGATCCACAAGGGATTCGTGAGTTTCGTGATTATTTGAAAGTACTGGCAAGTGAAGGCGTCGGGATATTGATTTCATCACATTTACTATCGGAGATGCAATTGATGTGTGATAGTTTTGCCGTTATCGAAAAGGGAAAGCTGATACATATGAAAGAACATATTGTAGATGAAAAAATCGAAACGGTAAATGAAGTTTCATTCACTGTCAGTGATGGGGAGCTAGCTAAAAAAATCCTTCAAGAACAGTTTGTGGATATTACGATTCTAAAATATGATGCGAAGACAATCTCCGTATCGGCTACTCGTGAACAAACGGCTGATATAAACAGGAGTTTTAATGGAAATCAACTGGATGTCTATGAAATTGGCATTACTAGAAAATCACTGGAAGATAAATTCTTTGAAATCACTGAGCAGGAAATGAGGGAGTCTGTATGATGTCCTTAGTAAAAAATGAATGGATGAAAATCTTTTCAAAAGTATCAACCTATATATTCATCGCTTTTCTTTTATTGGCAGCATTAGGGGCGGCAGTCATCGATTATAAATTAAGTGCCGGCGAATCGGGTAAAGATTGGAAGCAAGAGTTAAAGGCAGATATCCAAGAACAGCAAAAGGCATTGAAAGCTACTGATATCAGTGACGATGAAAAAGCCGAAATCATGGCTGACATTGATCTAAATAAGCAACTTTTAGCTGATAATATAAACCCTGACTTAAACACGAATTGGACATATATGGCGGAATGGACTACAACATTAACGTCATTTGTCACTTTATTCGTCGTTATTGTTTGCAGCTCGCTAGTTTCCTCGGAGTTTTCGGATGGTACCATTAAACAACTGTTGATCAGGCCTTATAAACGTTGGAAGATTCTACTTTCCAAATATATTACTTCCCTGTTATTTGCAGCGTTATTACTTGCGAGCCTGCTTATATTCAGTTATCTAATCGGAATCATATTCTTTGGCAATGGTTCGTATTCAGACAAAATAATGGATCCTGCATCTTTCGGTGAATTCAGTACGGTGGTAGTCGGAGAATATTTCGTGGACATGATCGTTTACTGGATACCAGGATTCTTGGTCATCACGACCATCGCTTTCATGTTAAGCACAGTATTTAAAAACCAAGCACTTGCAGTAGGTATATCCATTTTCATCCTATTTGCCTCTTCGACATTAAATATGGTCATTCAATCATTCATCGGTAAATACGAGTGGTTAAAATTCGTCTTATTCCCCCACCTTGATTTAAGGGGCTATATTTCCGGAACCATGGAAATGTTTGATGGAGCTACACTTGGATTTTCAATGAGTGTACTTGGCATCTATTATCTTATCTTTTTAGCGCTAACTTTCTTCTTCTTCCAGAAAAAAGATATCACTAATTAAATAGAGGGAACGACCGAAATCAGTGGCTGATTTCGGTTTTTCTTATTGAAGCCGCCGAGAGAAAAATACAATAAATTAAATTTTTCTATTTGTAATAATGGGATAAAATCCCCTTCAAGATAAAGGTTGCTGCGGCAGCCTTTTTATCATGGGCAAAAAAACGCAGGTAATTTTTGAAACTACTTTATTTACTCGACTTTCTTTCAATGAATCATCAATTTAGTAATAGAATGAAACTTTTATCCAATTTTATCCGTATAAGATAGTATAAGGATATTTTGGCCAAGGGGTGCAAAATGAATAAAAAAAAGGTTCTGTTAATTGGACTTATAGGATTCATTTTATTTCTAATAGGTATTTACATATCACAATGGACGGTTTTTGGCGTAGCGATCGGGATAGGCGGAGGATACATAATGGGAATCAGTTCCGTCCTGTTTGCTAGTTAGTAGCTCCATTTGAGTATTACGGCAGGGACGATCATTAAAAATGAACAATTCGTCCTGCGCGCCAACAATTCGTCCTATTCAAGTCAGGTTAAAGTTTGATAAGGAAATCGGTATAGCCAATATTTTCATTTCCGATATGGATGGAGTAGATTTTAGAGATGGGAAAAATGCAGTATAAACGTAATTTAGTAATTGTACTTATTATTATTGGAACAACATTAGGTTTCTATGTGTACTCGGCATTCTCTGAGAAATTGACAAAATCAACGGACTTGTCTGATGAATCTATCGGGGGATATAAAGTCTGGGATAACATATCGAGTCCAGAATTTATTAGAGATTATGGAGAACCCATCGATCAAGACAATAACAATGCATATGATTATTATTATTGGAAAGGCGGGTTAAAAACGGCCACTATCAATTCAGACGAGGATAAAGGGAAAATTATGCGGTTAATCATTTCAAGTGCGGATGACGATCTATTTGAAAGTTCCCTTCAAACAGGCAAAGGTATTAAATTAGGAAGTAAGAAAGCGGACGTTCTTTCGAAGTATGGGGATCATTATTATAAAAGTTATGAACAGGGAGCGGATATTATCGGCTACATTGACCATAAACGGAATATTACTTTAGAATTTTGGTGTGTTCAAGGTGGAAGGGTTGCAGAAATACGATTAGATGATTCAGATGTTATTTAATGCTTTTTTTACCGGGAAGGAATGATTAGAATCTTATCGTTATCTAATCTATTATTTTCAAATACTTTTCCTACTTTAAAATCTATTGAAAATAAAAAAGGGAGCCAATCCAAAAGAGAGAGTTATAAAAAGGTCCCATTTTATTGAACTGCACCTCCAATTTTTTAGATGGTGGAAATATAGATTGATCAGAGGGGAGTAAAGGGGAAGAAAATTTAAATTAATTCACCATTTTTTTGAATGCGAACTGAAACTTTTTTCCATTTTATCCGTATATTATGTCATCGGGGCGGAGAGGAATATCAAAGGTACGATGTTGGTGGAAGCGGGGTTTGGATTTTCACAGGTGCTCCGGTATTTATAGGAATTATTTTTGTTATCATTTTTATAATGATCATAGTTAATATATTCTCTGGTCTTAGTCAATGGAGAAGAACGAGAAATCTCCTCGTTTATCTGTTCCTGCAATGGTGAAAGACAAACGAACAAATACTATTAGGAATGGTCATTCATACGGTCACAATAACAATCTCCACTCGCAAAGCTCCTCTACGACTTATTATGTTACATTTGAATTTGAGAGTGGCGATCGATCAGAATTCCATATTTCAGGAAAGAATTTGGTATTCTTGCAGAAGGGGATGTCGGCACTTTAACCTTTCAAGGAACAAGATATATTGATTTTACTGGGAAGAATTGTTAATGGATTAGTTACTTAAAATGAATCTAGGATAGATTAGGGGATGAAGGATCATGAATGAAAAGGGATGTATGAAATGCGGAAGCAATGATGCTGCCAAGAAGGACGTAGCAATGACTGGAACAGGATTGTCAAAAATGTTCGATGTCCAGAATAATCAATTTACGGTTGTGTATTGCAAGAATTGCGGTTATTCGGAGTTTTATAATAAGCAATCATCTGTAGGCAGTAATCTGCTGGATCTATTCCTGGGGTGATAAGCTGCACAAAAGAATCCCCTTTTTCATGAAAAGGGGATTCTTGTTTTTTCTTCATTTATGCATGAAGTTCTTTCAGCCCATTACCGGTTGGATTACTTTTTAGTATAAGCTATATGTAAAATAATGTGTGATTTCATAAGGAGAAATTAAATGAATAAAATAGCACTTCTTCAACTGTCTTTAGCCATGACGATCTTTGGATCTGTCGGTTTCTTTTCAGGACTATCAGGACTTCCTGCATTGGAACTGGTTTTTGTTCGCTGCATTTGTGCTGCCATATTCTTATGTGCAGCATGGATGATTACAGGACATTTCAAGAACGAAATATGGAATGGTAGAGAGATAATGCTCATCATTTTCTGCGCGGTGGCCAACTTGTTAAACTGGATATTCCTCTTTAAATCTTTCGAACTGATATCGGTGACAATTGCCATTTCGCTTTATCATTTAGCGCCGATCATTGTACTCATTATCGGGAGCTTCATCTTCAGGGAGAAAATGAGTTTATTTTCCATCCTGGCCATTTCACTTTGCTTCATTGGCACATTATTCATTATGGGAACAGATGGATTTCGATCATCAACCCCTGAATGGGAAGGGATTATTTATGGGGTCATTGCTGCATTTTTCTATGCGGCAACCATGCTTTTAGGAAAGAGCATTTCAAAGACAAGTGTATACGCGACCACTTTTCTGCAAATGTTCATTGGATTTCTATTACTGATTCCTTTTGTCGATTTTTCAGTCTACACAACGCTAAAATCTTCCGAATGGTTTTATACTGTACTTACCGGCATCATCCATACAGGCGTCGTGTATCTTCTGTTTTTTAATAGTATCCGCCATTTGCCTACAAATGTAGTATCTTTCATGATTTTTGTCGATCCGGCAGTGGCCATCCTTTTGGATATTCTGTTTTCAGGATTTCAACCGGACAGGATTCAAATCTTGGGTATTTCATTGATATTTATTGGGGTGCTCTATTCACTTAAGACGACAAGACCGACTGAAAAGGATGTCATGCAGAAAAGGCCGCACACAATGTGAGGCCTTTTTCCTTTATGGTTTTTCTATCAATCTATTGATTAAAATGATATACATCCCAAATGTCAGGGGTTTCTGATCCAAGGTACCAAGCAGATACACCGCCTAGGTGATTTTGTTTTACCAGGTCAATACGGAGCTTCATCGATTTTTTATCTTCTATCCATATTTGATGCTTTTCCCCTTTGGAAGTATACTCCACGTAATTTTGTTGAGTCTTTTTATCCCATACCTTTTTAAGTTTATGAGATGAAATGATTTTGTTGACTTCAGCCATGGTAAGGTCATGGCTTTTCACTTTTTTGGTCGATAAATCGGTTACCCATTCTCTCGTATAAAATGGTACAGCCAATATGATCTTATGGGCAGGTACTTCTTTCATTAAAAGCTTAGTTCCTTCTTTTATCCAAGGTAACGAGGAAACGGACCCGGCTACTGGGCTCCCTCCCCAATGCTCGTCATAACCCATTATGATTATGTAGTCTGCTATTTTGCCAAGAGCTTTCCTATCCAGACTTTTTGACCAAAAAGGGTCTTCATTTTCTCGGGTGACATCCACAGATACTTTAATTCCATGCGGTTTTAGTACCTTTTTCAGTTCGCCTATGAAAAGTACAAAGTCCTTCTTGTTTTTTTGATCGATGTTTTCAAAATCTACATTTATTCCATCACTTTTAGTTTTAACAAGTGAATCACATAAAGCTGAAACCAATTTCTGGCGTTTTTTTGTATTGCCTAGTACAGAACCGGTTAAAACAGGGTCAAATTGATTTCCGATAAGCTGCCAAACTTGCTTTCCTTGCTTATGGGCGTTTTGGACGAACTTTGCATCCGCAGAAACGGAAACGAAATTACCGGAATTCGTCAGCGTATAGGAACGAGGAGAAACTACATTTAAATTAGGTTGTTTAATTTGTTGGGTGTAGTTTTCTTTCGATTCATTATGCGTCCAGCCCATGACGACAGGTTTTTGCGCCTTTTTTTGAAGCTGGGATGTCTTTATCCATCCCTTTTTACCATCAAGCAATTGAACCTGGTAGTAATAATCAGGAATCTTCAATTTTTGGCCAACATTAATTGTATCTGCATGTAAGTTATTTAATTTCGTCAAATCACTGGTGGTTACCTTATATTTAGAAGAAATCTTCCACAATGTATCTCCTGATACTACCTTATGGATCTTATATTTCTGGGGAATCTTCAGGCTTTGGCCAACAGTAATTTCGGAAGAAGTTAATTTGTTTTCTTTTTGTAGCTCACTTACTGAAACTCCATATTGATTTGCTACTTTCCATAATGTGTTTCCAGTCTTTACTTTATGAATAATAGGGCCCGCGGAATCCCCAACGGCAGAGGAAATGACGGGAAACTCCTCGCCCTTTTTTAAGGTCTTTAATAGAGTAGAACCTAATTTAGGAGAACTAAAAACTTTTGTATTGTCCACTTTAACAGAACCTATGTATTGGGTTTTACTTGATGAACTACCACTGGTAGGAAAGAGACACATACAAAGAAGGTTTAACATAATAAAACATCCAAAGAATTTTTTCACGATTATTTTATTCCCCTTTGTAAAATTTAACTTTACTAGTTTACTATGGAGAATAGCAATAAAATAGAGGTACATTGTGGAAAAGTCTAGAAAATAGGGAATCATCTAAACAGGAATACGATTCTGCTGTTGTGGCCCCACACTATGGTAGGTCGAATTATTCTGTTGTAGGACGAATAATTTTGATGAAGGTCGGAATATTTGCATGTTGAATGACTTATTTGCGTGTGGGACGGAATATTCCTCCATTTCGACAAATTATGATCTTTATTTATTTTTAAAGGGAGAGTAACTGGAATTAATCTCCACTGCGCAATCTGCTACGACTAATGGTTAGGTTTAATGCTGATAGTTCATCTAGAAATAGGACTATAAAATTGGTAGTCCTATTTGTGTTCATTGTTTTCTTTTTAGTAAAAATCTTGGAGATGGAAGGGCTTCTTGTTCAGCTTCAAAATAAGCGAGTTTATTTGGTATGCAGGATATGATTGAGGGCATCCCCATTCCAACAGCTTTTTCTAAGGCGGTTAATAAGGGGAGCTCCTTACCATCAATATCTTCATCCCAGGATATTACATAACAAGAATCTTCAGCACCATTCTGTTTTAGTAACTTAGCTATATCTACTGGATCTGAATTCGGTTTCGGAATCTCAATGATGTATTCTTCGCGAAGAGTTGTTCTGTAAGAATGACAAAGGCGACTTAAGGCATCCTTGCGTTTCTTGGCTGAAGACAATTCGAACAGAATTCTATCTTGGAGCCTTTTGGTGAAAAATGATTTTACAATCGTTTTCTCCATTTCCTTATCCAAACTAATTCCCCTTTACAGTTTTTCAACTGGTAGTCTAAGCCTATCATAAGTGGCTTTGATAATTAACATCTCTCTAAAATCCCTCGAGATTTACGACAGTTTATTATACGTTTGTCGTTTTTAAGCTTTCTATGATAAGAAAAAAATTCTTCCAAATGGAGATTAATTTGTTGGAACTATACCATCCTATTCGTATGAACAAGGTTAGCCGGTTTTGGCCTTTCTCCATTTTTTTTTTTTTTTTTGGTAGGGTTTTCCTTCGAAAATATCTTGTACATGACATTTGTCATCTTCTAGTCATGACACCTGGTACTAATAAAATCAGGTTGATTTCTTTATAATAAGAAATAACGAAAAAATAAAGGGAAGTGCAATTGATTAATGACCATACAAAATACTAAAAACTTGAGAAAACAAATTGCTCCTTTTGAACAATCAACAACAAAAGAAAGTATATGGCAGATCATCAATACGTTAGGGCCGTTCATTATTTTATGGTACCTGGCATATATAAGTCTTTCGGTTTCTTACTGGTTAACGTTAATTCCAGCTGTGTTGGCTGCTGGCTTCTTGACAAGAATTTTCATCATTTTTCATGATTGTACGCATCATTCATTTTTCAAAAGCCGCCGTGCGAATAGAATAGTCGGGACAGTCATGGGTGTTTTGACTGTATTCCCTTTTGATCAATGGGGGCATGAGCATTCTGTGCATCACGCAACAAGTGGCAATTTAGATAAGCGGGGTACAGGGGATATTTGGACCCTTACGGTGGATGAATATTTGGCTGCGCCGCTTAGACTTCGTTTTGCCTATCGTTTTTATCGTAATCCATTGGTAATGTTTGGGATAGGTCCGATTTATGTTTTCCTTCTTAAAAATAGATTTAACCGAAAAGGTGCTAGAAAGAAGGAAAAAATGAACACCTATTTGACGAATGTATTAATCGTTGGTTTAGTGGCATTGCTTTGCCTTGCAGTAGGCTGGCAGTCATTTCTTTTAGTACAAGGTTCCATTTTCTTAATATCAGGTTCAGTGGGCATTTGGCTGTTTTACGTCCAGCACACATTTGAGGACTCTTATTTTGAAGAAAATGAGGAGTGGGAATATGTATTGGCAGCAGTGGAAGGAAGTTCTTTTTATAAGCTACCAAAACTGATGCAGTTCCTTACTGGTAATATCGGTTACCATCATGTTCACCATTTAAGTCCTAGGGTACCTAACTATAAACTGGAAAATGCACATAATAATACAGAGCCTTTAAAGAACGTACCAACGATTACTCTTGCTACAAGCTTACAGTCGCTCCGTTTCCGCTTGTGGGATGAGAAAAACAAGAATTTTGTTGGCTTTAAAGACATAAAATATTTAACGAAAAAAAGTGTTTCCGCTCAAGTGAAATCTGAATTGTAACGTTCATGAATCATTCCAGACTCCCTTAATAATCCTTGGATTTTGGGGAGTCTTTTCTTCATATAACGACTCAATAAAGGAGAGAACTTAAAATGATCCGAATTGTCATTGCAGAGAATCAGCAAATGCTGTTAGAGGCAATTAGTTCTCTACTCAATCTTGAAGAAGATATAGAAATTGCCGGGCAAGCCAGTAATGGAGAAGAAGCGATTACTCTTGTGCACCAATTAAAGCCGGATGTTTGTATCATGGATATGGAGATGCCTGTAAAGAGCGGGCTTGAGGCAGCTGAAGCTTTAAAGTCATTTGAATGCAAAGTGATTATTTTAACGACATTTCGAAGGACTGGTTATTTTCAACTTGCTTTAAAAGCTAATGTAAGTGGTTATTTATTGAAGGATAACCCGAGTGAAGAGTTAGCCTCCTCGATTCGCAGCGTAATGGATGGCAAGCGAATATACTCCCCTGAACTTATGGATGAGTCTTCCAACAATAATGACCAGGAAATGGGTGTGTTAGGCCTGTTAGCCGATGGTCAAACCACACTTGACCCCTCAAATCAGCAAAGCAACACAATTGGGACCGTAAGGAAATACTTTTCGACTATCAAGGATAAAATGAAGTTACCGGCTGGCTAGATGGATTTGGGATAGAGACTTTATGACAGGGTTAGATCAGAAATCCTGTGTTGACACGTTTTTTAAAATTGTGTACGATGGATTAAATCATAATATTGAAAATTCTGTGATAAAGAGAGTAGTTCATTTTGAAATGGAAAGCGAGTTAGGGATGGTGTGAGCCTAATGCAGGACGGATGAATGAAACGCACTTTGGAGAAATTTCTTGAAACGTCCAGTAGAGAACATCGGGGAGTCACCTCGTTAACAATGGAAAGTGGTCACAAATTGTGGCAACTAGAGTGGTACCACGGGAAACTATGCTCTCGTCTCTTATTTAGAGACGGGGGCTTTTTTGTTTAGGAGGGAAAAATGACGATGAATAAACCAATTGCAGCCTTAATTTCAACTGCTTTGAACAATGAAATGCCAACAAGTGAAATAGAAAAATTAATGGAAAAGCCTAAATTGATGGAGTTAGGTGATGTCGCCTTTCCATGCTTTACTCTTGCAAAAAAGTTGAAAAAGTCACCTCAAGTGATTGCGTCTGAAATAGCTGAACAATTAAACAGTAAGTTGATCCAAGAAGTGAACGTAGTGGGTGGTTATCTGAACATCTTCGTCAATCAACAGATTGTGACGGAAAATGTGTTGCAAACCATATTAAGTGAAAAGGATAAGTATGGCGGAAAGCAGCCTGTACAGGGAAATGTCGTGATTGATTATTCATCCCCGAATATTGCCAAGCCTTTTTCCATGGGGCACTTACGCTCAACGGTCATAGGAAATGCACTGGCTAACATTGCTGAAAAAAATGGCTACAATGCCGTGCGTATTAATCATCTAGGGGATTGGGGCACGCAATTCGGCAAATTGATTGTCGCGTATAAGCTGTGGGGAGACAAGGAGGCAATCGAAGCTTCCCCGATTCAGGAATTATTGAAAATCTATGTGAAGTTCCATGAAATGGCTGAAACGGATGAATCGTTGAATGAACAAGCACGCGCTAGCTTCAAGTCGCTTGAAGATGGGGACGAGGAGGCACTGGCACTATGGAAATGGTTCAGGGATGCCTCTCTAAAAGAATTCGATACGATTTATGATTTATTGGGCATCCGTTTTGATTCCTATGCTGGCGAAGCGTTTTACAATGACAAAATGGATGTTGTTGTCGAGGAACTAAAAGAAAAAGGCCTGCTTACCCTATCCGAAGGTGCCTATGTCGTGCAATTGGAAGATATGCCGCCTTGTTTGATTACGAAAACGGATGGTGCGACACTTTATGCCACGCGTGATTTAGCCGCGGCATTGTATCGTAAAGAAAAGTATGAGGCGAAGAAAACATTTTATGTTGTAGGAAATGAACAATCCCTGCACTTTAAACAACTCTTTAACGTCATTGGAAAAATGGGGTACGATTGGTCAAATGACTTACAGCACGTAGCATTTGGCATGATGTTAAAAGACGGTAAGAAAATGTCGACACGTAAAGGGAAAGTCGTGCTGCTTGCGGATGTTTTGGCAGAGGCAATCGAAACGGCGAAGCGCAATATTGAAGAAAAAAATCAAGCGCTTGAACAGAAAGAACTGGTTGCAAGACAGGTCGGTGTCGGAGCGGTAATCTTTAATGATTTAAAAAATAATCGGATGAATGATATTGACTTTTCATTAGAGCAAATGATGAATTTTGAGGGAGAAACGGGTCCATATGTACAGTACACATTTGCGCGTATTTCATCATTGCTGGAAAAAGGTGAATTTAAAGAACAGGTTATCCATTTTGACGCTTTAGGAGAATATGCTTGGTCAGTCATCCAACTGCTTGAGCAGTACCCGATCATTGTCCAAAAATCATTTGAACAAGCCGATCCATCACAAATCGCGAAATTCAGCTTGCATTTATCGCGTGCATTCAATAAGTATTATGCACATACGAAAATCTTAGTTGAAGATGAATGGAAACAAATGAAGCTCTCATTCGCTTTTTCCGTGGCAGTTGCATTAAAGGATGCGCTAAGTTTATTGGGAATTTCAGCGCCGAATAAAATGTAAAGTTAAAGAGTCCTTGCATTAGCGAAGAAAACTGAATAAAAAAAGAATCCATTTTGATCAATTTTCCTTCAAAATGGATTCTTTCAAAATAAAATGGAAGCAAAAAACGCCTACTCGATGACATCGAACCATAACGGGGATTTATCATCAGGTTCACCATTGTAATTGATCGTGATTTCCTCGCCAGCCTTTATATCTTTATGTGCATAAAAGTCTATCGTTAAATCTTCTAAATTATTATCGAATGTCGCATTTGGAGTGTATGAATGATTGAATAGTGAACCATTTCCTAAGGCAATGACAGTTTCATCATCATCTCCCCAATAGAAACAGTGATGAAAGAGTGCGGTTTTCTTTAGATATTTCCATTCATGTTTGGGTGAAATGATGACAGGTGATACCTCAATGAGTTCATCTTTTTTAATATCCCTTGTAGCATATACTCCCCTGCCATACTTCCCCGTATTTTTAATGCAGATTGGTGACACGGAAGCAACTCCCCTTTTTCGGTCCTGTTTGGCTATCAGTTGTGTCGTGGCATTTTTTTCATCTAGGCCACCAAGGTGCTTATTTAAGTAATCACTGCGTTTGCGAATGAATTCGAAGATGAATTCCGGTTCCTTGTCGAATAGATCAATCTTATTCTTTTTATATGGATCAAGAAGGATATGGGGGCGTATGCCCTGGTGTAGTGGTAATACTTTATTTTCCATATACTTCACAGTAAATGTGGTTTCTAATGTTTCAACCAAGAGGTCTTTGTAGAACTTACTGTATTCCGGAACCTGCAAGAGCAGATGAATAAGGTGGTTTGACTTTTTCCCTTCGATAGGGACATATGTGTGCTCCATGATCCCTCCACTGACTTTGCGTCCCCAAGTGGCATCGTAATCCCAAGGAATGATTTCAAATAACTTCGTTTTACTATTGCGGTATAGTGCATAGTTATGAGTGAAACCGTCGTTATTCATGGTGCAAACTGCTCCAACCAGCCAGCGTAAGTATTTATGGATATCAAGATGTTGAGAGACTACTTCAGGAAACTTTGCAAGTGGGGTGGTGTTGATTTTTTTGATGAATTCGATGAGATATTCATCATCGGCGGGTTTGCCAAACGCTTGTTTATAGCCTGACGTAAGGGAGTCTTTCTCTTTCCCATCCCTTTTCAATGAAAAGTTGGCATTATTGTTGACAGCATAATAAATCGGGCCGGCAGGAAGTCCTCTTTTTTCTAAAAAAACCCCATCGACGGAATCCAATTGTAAATACACACCTTTAAACGTGCCATTTCGGAATAGGTTGATGTGTTGGCTATGAGGGGAAAGGACACCAAGGTCTTGAAAGAAATCGAGTGAGAGTTTATTGCGAATGAGGGAAGGATCTCTGTATTCGGCATTGAGATGGATTTTGTGGGCGCCAAAGAATCGTTCTGGCTCGATGAAATCAATCCAATAGGATCTTTTCCGGAATTTGCGGGTATAAGAGCCCCGATAGCCAATATCGATAACATAAGTGTCGTTTTCTACTTTCAAATTGGCGGGAATAGGGTCATCGCTCCAAATATCCGCACGTAAATCTTCTAGATCTTTTTCTTCTATCATTAAGAAATAAGATGGAATATGATAAGACATACACTCACCTTCCTTCCTTGTATAAGATGTTTTATGGACAGTCTTGACCTTAATGAAGCCGTAATATCATAAAATACTTCCACTTGATCAATCAGGGATTAATCAAGCTGAAGCATTTTATATTTAACTATCTATCTTCTTCTTTTTTTGCCACGTTCAGTGGACGAGCTTGAGCTTGAACTTTATGAAGTAGATGTTGTTGTTGTTGTAGATGTGATACCAGTAGTTATGATACCAGTAGCTGTGTTGCCAGTAGATTATTTTCCAGTAGATTTATTGCCAGTGGACTTGTTACCAGTGGACTTGTTGCCAGTAGAAGTGCCACCAGTAGAAGTGCTACCGGTAGATGAACTGCCAGATGAAGCTGCTTTTCCTTTTTTCCCTTTCATACAGACGCCTCCTTAATAAGGTTAATTTTATGATATGCGAAATGGTACATACTTGAGCGTTAGTTAACGACAAACGGGCTAATAAAAATTATGGAGAGGATTTAGGAGAGTTGCCTAATCAGGAGAATTATAGAATGGATAAGCAACGAAATGGAGTACCGTCCATTGTTAACATCTTTCGTCAATCAGTAGTTGTGTTGCCAGTAGTTGTGCTGCCAGTAGACTTGCTTCCAGTGGACTTGCTGCCAGTAGAAGTGCTACCGGTAGATGAACTGCCAGATGAAGCTGCTTTTCCTTTTTTCCCTTTCGGCATACAGACCCCTCCTTTAATAAGGTTAATTTTATAATATGCGCAATGGTACATACTTGAGCGTTAGTTAACGATAAACGGGCTAATAAAAATTAACGGAGAGGATTTAGGAGAGTTGCCTAATCCCAGGAGATTTATAGATGGATAAGCAACAAAATGGAGTACCGTCCATTGTTAACATCTTTCGTCAATCATTGCATCATGATCAGGCAGTATAATACATTCATGAAAAAAATGCCCTTTAATCCCGATGACCGGGAAGAAAGGGCATTTACCGCGGACATACAATGAAGGATGTCACGTCACGGCTATAATAAATTAATAAGCGAGGCTGAATAGGGCTTTGATGTGTGATAGATAGCGAATATTACTTGCTTCTTTCATCAATGTAGCCGGCAGACCTTTAAGGGAAGTGTTATTGGCCCCAACGGTTGCCACTGCATCCTTACGGCCAAGGCTCGCAAGTGTACCTGAGTTGACCGGTGAAAATTCTTCAAGTTTCTTGCCTTCAAAGGCTGCATATAGGTTGTATCCAACAAGCTCACCCATTTGCCAAGCATTTTGTGCAGTAGGAGCGTATGGACGGCCGCCTTCTGGAGGGAAAGCAACGGCACTGTCTCCGACAACGAATACGTCATTATGGGATTTTGATTGCAAATACTCATTAACGGTTGCTTTGCCGCGATCCACTTCAAGGCCTGATTCGCCTACGATAGGAAGTGCTGCGACTCCGCCTGTCCAAACAAGCGTATTGGCTTCGATCGTTTGTCCATCTTTCAATTCGATTTGATTTCCTTTAACACCCGTTACAGGCAGACCTGTCAAGAATTCAACGCCGCGTGCTTCCAAGCTGGACATGGCACGTTCAATTAAGTGGTCAGGCAGGACAGGAAGGATTTTTGGACCAGCTTCCACAAGCTTGATTTTCAAGTCCTTGAAGTCCACTCCGAACTTTTTGGCGATTTTAGGGAAATGATCCACGATTTCACCGATTAACTCGACGCCAGTCAATCCGCCGCCGCCGATTACGATTGTAGCGTCCGCTTCGTTATTCGTTTGTGCATATTCACGGATGCGATCTTCGATATGTTTGTAAATTTTGTTAGCATCATTTACGGATTTCAAGACCATGCTGTTTTCCTCAAGTCCCGGAATGCCGAAGAATCCTGTTTGGCTTCCCAAAGCAACAACTAGGGCATCATAAGATAAAGTGGAACCATTCGCAAGTTTCACTTCTTTTTTATCGACTGAGAAAGACTCCACTTTTGAAATGGTAAGGTCGATATCTTTTCCTTTGAAAAGTTTTTCCAAAGGAATCGAAACGGCTTGTTCAGAAATGGATCCGCCTGCAAGACGGTGCAATTCGGTGATGATTTGGTGCGTTGGAAATTGATTCACCACTGTAACCTGCACTTCATCCTTATTGTAATATTCACGTACGGATAAGGCTGATAGTAATCCCGCATAACCCGCACCTAAGATGACGATTTGTTTTGACATAGTTAATCCCCCGTCCTTACTGATTGAAAGTTTATCAAATTATTTTTGGTTTTTACGTTCTGAAGAGACTTCAAGAAAAGCTTGGGCGAAACGGAAAAGTTTTTGTGCTTGCGGATCTTTCATCATCCTTAACAGTCCAAAAAGACCGATCACATCATTATTCACTTCAGCACGATCCTTAGCTTCGATGGCATTAGCCGCTAGCCCTTTCACTGAATGGACTACAGGAGTCGCGATCTCCGAAATGGCACTGACCGTATCACTTTTCAAAACATCATCAGTCGCAACCGATTGAGCGAAATCATAAGACTTTGTTAAAATATTCACTAATTCAGTCAGTTTTGGTAACTGCTCAACTAAAGTGTTCAAGGATTCCTGAACCTCGGGCTTTAATAATTGGTCCAGTACATCTAATTGTTTTTGGCGGGCATTAATTTGTTCAGTCTGTGATTGGGTAATCGTTTCTGACATATCCAATTCTCCTTTGCAATAAGCATTTTGTTGATGTAAATAGAAAAACTTGTAAAAAATTACACAAAGTATGACACAAAAAATACTTTTAAAAATGTAGTGAAAGCTATCCTATAGTATATCCCTTTAGCTTCATGAAAACAGCTGATTTTTTAAAAATATTCAAAAAATGCGCTTTTCCTGTTATATGATAGAACAATTTTAATGAATGGTCTATGTTTGATCTGAAAGCTTTTACTAAAACGGTTATTTTATCCTAGAGCAAGGTGTCTATCATTATCATCATACATATTTCAATCTTTATACGCCATCCTAAATGATGGAGGTGAAAAATGTGGCGGATTCAGAATCAAAATTTTTAGAAGAGAATAATGATAAGAGGCAAAATAAACTGGTTGGCAGTATGGACTATACTAAAGAACAACTATTGGAAGGCATGAATGGAATTTCTGAAGTTTACCTCAAAAACAGTGAGGAGGGCACATTGGAAACACCTGATAAATAACATGCTGTAAGCATAGCGAAATTGTTATGCTTACTTAATTTTCCTCCTTTTTGGTAAAAAGTCCTCTATAGATCCTTAAAAATAGTTATTTAAATATTCTAAAAACTAACTTGACTTTATTGTGAATTCACGTAAGATAAATACATAGCCGTATAAGGGTAGTTTAAGAAAATTTCCTACTCTGCCATGCATCGCCTGATTTGAAAGATGAATCTATAAATAACTGTCGAATCTAATAGACTTCGCCATCCAGCGGAGCTAAACCTAGATCAAAACCAGTTATATCAATTATTTTTTATTGATATGACTGGTTTTTTTTATTTCATCATTCATCTTATTTCGTTTTTGGCAAAGAATCCGACGGCTGGCTGACCTTCATTCACACATCGTTCTTTTCAGCGGTATCATTAAGGCACTTAAGGATTAGCGGAAAGTAATGTTCACAAAGGTATAAGCAGTTTAAATCTTGTAGCAGGGGTGGGAATTATATGATAGGTACGAAGCAAACTAGGCTCGCAATTGATGTAGGCGGAACATTTACGGATGTATTCGTTTTTGATGAAAGCACGAAGGAAATTTCAATTACGAAAACGTCGTCGACTCCTATGAATCCAGAGATCGGTATTTTGGATGGAATTGCTAAAGCGGAAATAGATTGTGAAAATATTAAAGTGTTTTCCCATGGTACAACGGTAGGCACCAATGCCTTGATTGAAAGGAAATTGCCAAAGACAGCATTGATCACATCCAGTGGATTTCGGGATGTATCGGAAATCCGCCGCGGAACCAAGCTTGAGTTATGGGATACATATGATGATGTAGCCAAACCGTATATTCAAAGAAGAGACCGTTTTGAAGTGGAAGAACGCATCGATTTTGCAGGGAATGTCCTGAAGGAAATCAATGAAGAGGAAGTACGGTCACTGGCAAGGAAATTAAAAAGACGCGGTACCGAATCCATTGCGGTTTGCTTCATGAACTCGTATGTAAACGGAAGCAATGAGGCGAAAGTGAAACGTATCATCCAGGAGGAACTCCCGGATGTCTATATATGCATTTCAAGTGAAGTCCTTCCTGAAATTTTTGAGCATGAGCGCATGAGTACGACGATCGTCAATGCGGTTTTAGGACCGACTGTCAGCAACTACATTAAAACCCTTGAAAGGGAAATGAATAAACGGGGATATGAAGATGACATATTAGTGCTTCATTCCGGCGGAGGGGTCATGACATCCCAAACCGTTCCCCGTTATGCGGCAAGGCTTGCAAGCTCCGGCATCGCTGCAGGTGCGATTGCCAGTAAACATATCGCCCAGCTTTGCGGCTTTAATAATGCTATTGGGCTGGATATGGGAGGGACGAGCACCGATATTTCCTTGATGCATGAAGGTGATTTGCGGATTACGAAAGATTGGTATATCGAGTATGGATATCCGATAGGGTTCCCAAGTATCGAAATCTTGACGATAGGAGCAGGAGGCGGAAGCTTAGCTTGGGTGGATGAAGGCGGTTCTTTACGCAATGGCCCTCAAAGTGCAGGGGCGGTTCCTGGACCTGCCTGCTATAGCAGGGGTGGAGCGGAACCGACCAATTCCGATGCCAATATTGTATTGGGACGGCTTGGCACAAAACTATTGGATGGACAAATGGAACTGGATAAACAAAAAGCGATTGAAGTCGTGGATAAGATCGCCAAGAAATTCAAATATACGATTGAAGAAGCCGCGAATGCCATTACAAGGGTGGCCAATGCCAACATGTGTGATGCGCTAAGGCTGATTTCAGTCAGACGGGGATACGATCCCCGCGACTTTGCCCTTGTGGCTTTCGGAGGGGCTGGGCCTTTGCATGGCGCGTACTTGGCCAAGGAAATGGAAATACCGACTGTCATCATCCCGCCGCATCCGGGTGTTGCCGCGGCAATGGGATGCCTGCTGGTCGATGTTCGTCATGATATATCCAAAACCTATGTCAAGAATGTCAAGGATGTCTCGTTAGAGGATTTAGAGAAAGAATTCATCGGGATGGAAAAAGAGGCCGAGGAATTATTGCAAGAAGAGGGGGTAGCTAAAGAAGCTTCCACATTGATGCGTTATATTGACATGAGGTATATGGGACAGTGGCGTTCATTGGCGATAGAAGTCGATTGTCCAATTTCTTCATTGGAAGAGACCCTTAACCGTTTCCATCAAGAGCACGAACGGGAGTTTTCTTTCTCTGATAAAGAACAGACCGTGGAAATTTACGGGCTGCTCGTTACGGCTATCGGAACTGTGCCAAAACCTGAATTTCCGACCTATGAACCTGGGGGCACACTTGCTGATGCCTTGAAGGAAACGCGGGATGTTTATTTCGAAGAGGAAGGTTATGTGAATACGAACGTGTATAACCGGGAACTCATTCCGGCATTCTCTGAAATTACGGGACCTGCCATAGTGGATCAGCTTGATACAACGACTGTCATTCCACCAAATTTCACGGCAAAAGTTGATAAATACAGGAACTTGATTCTTTCCCAAAATAAATAAAAAGAGGTGGATTCCATTGTCTAATAAACAGTTAATTGACCAATCTGGAGTTGGAACAGGTTTAGATCCGGTGACATTTGAAGTGATAAAAAATGGCTTCGTTAACCTTGTAGATCAAATGGCTGAACAAATCCTTCGGACATGCTATTCCTTCGTCATTTATAATCGGGATTTCAGCTGTGCGCTATGTGATGCAGAAGGAAATACAGTCATGCAAGGAACACAGGATATTTCCGTCCATGTAGGTACACTGCATCTAACGGCAAAGGCTGTACTGGAAGACTTCGAAGGTGACATCCATCCTGGGGACATATTCTTAGTCAATGACCCGTATCGGGGCGGTACTCATTTCAATGACACACGGGTCCTGCTGCCTGTCTTTCATGAAAACAAGCTCATTGCGTTCATGCAAACAAATGGCCACTGGGCCGACATGGGGGGATCGACACCTGGATCCTTTGATATCAATGCCAAGGAACATTTCGGCGAGGGGGTAAGGATTCCTCCCCTTAGGATATATAGTAAAGGAACGTTTTTAAAAGATGTGGTCAATGTGCTCGTTACGAATATGCGCGTGCCTGAAGAACGTGTAGGCGATCTGCGTGCTCAAGTGGAAGCGGCCAAGGTAGGCGAGCGTCAGTTGTTTGCCATTATAGGGAAGTATGGAATCGATACGACTTTATCTGCCTTTGCGGAAGTGCAGAATTATGTGGAGCGTTTGGCAAGAGCCAAGGTTGCGGCTTTACCGAATGGCACCTGGGAGACCGTTGATTATATTGATATGGATCCGGAAGTCGGAGACGGTCTAATCCCGATCCGGGTTAAGATGACCATCACGGATGACGAGATCCTTTATGATCTTTCTGGTTCGCATTCTTATATCGGCTGCTTTTTGAATGCCGGTTTTGGGGCTTCTTTATCAGCAGCATACTCAGGAACCAAGACATTCTTCCCCGAAATTCCACTGAACTCCGGTTTTTACAGAGTGGTGAAGATTGAACTGCCGGAAAACTCCGTCGTCAATGCTCCAGCACCGATAGCCGTAACGGGTTTTTGTTCAGGTGCCTATGAAAAGATCATGAGTGCTTGTTTCGAACTCTGGTCCAACATCATGCCGGAAAGAGCGATCGCATGCTCTTTTAACCTGGAGTATTTACTTATCGGCGGGTGGGATCAACGCCAGGAGCAAGATAAATACTTCATGTGGTATGACTGGATGGCCGGCGGTCATGGAGGCCGCTCAGATCGGGATGGTGTGAACGCCACTTCTCCGACATTCGGTTTGGGACTCAGCGTACAGCCTTGTGAAGGACAAGAAAGATTGTCACCTGTCGTGACGATGAAGCATGAAATCATTATGGACTCTGCTGGTCCGGGTAAATACCGCGGCGGGTGCGGTGTAGAAAAGGGTGGTACACTCACGAACGTCAAAAACACGGTCATGTCATATTGCTGTGATCGTTCCCGTTCAATAACATGGGGGATTTTTGGAGGGCTGCCGTCTTCCCCGCATGGAGCATGGCTGAATCCAGGCAAGGAAGACGAACGATATTTAGGTGCGATTTTCTCAAATGTAAAAGTGAAGCAAGGGGATTCCTTTGTTCGGCCATCCGCTGGGGGCGGGGGTCTGGGAGATCCGCTTGAAAGAAGTCCCGAAGATGTTTTGGAAGATGTTATCGATGAGTATGTTTCAATTAAGAGAGCTAAAAAGGATTATGGCGTGGTTATCAAGGAAATCGATAAAGATCTCGATTTATTCGAGATAGATGATGAAGCAACGGAACAAGCAAGGTCTTATATCAGAAAAAACCGTAAACAATGGCTTGAGGAAAACGTTCAAATCGTTGAAAATAAATTCGCCAATGGGGAGCTGGATAGTTTGGATGTCATTCGCCAGCATGGTGTCATCATCGATTATGCAACGAATAAAGTCTTGCCAGAATCAACAAAACAGTTCCGTGAATCCATGAAAACCCGTTCATTGGCTTATTGGAAGTAACCTGAAAAAGGTTCCGAATTCATTCGGAACCCCTGACTGTAGATGAACTCGAAAAAAACGAGTTTGCCTGCAGTTTTTTTCTTTGAAAAAAGTTTCAGTTGATTGGAGCGGGTGTTCGAGACTCCTGCTTAGAACAGCGCGTCTAGGGGAGACCACGCAGGCGCAAGCCGAGGAGGCTCCCCGACCGCCCGCGGAAAGCGAGTTTCTTGAGCGGAAATCAACATCCAAATAATATCCAAATTATGTAGGTTTCGAAGGCATACTTAATGGAAACCCATCAATTCCTTCACATGTTTACAATTTTCTTTGGAAGTGAGCATTTCCAAGAGCGTAAAGGCAACATCGAATGCTGTGGAAGGATTGTAGGATGTAATGATATTGTCCGTGACGACAATCGGTTCATTAACGACTATCGCACCAAATTCTTTTAGCTGACCCTGTCTTTTACTGGTTGGATGATTGTATGTAGTGGCTTTTTTTCCATTCAATATTCCGCTTTTTCCTAGTGGGAGAGAACCGACACAAATGGTTGCTATGATCTTGTTCTTATTATGAAAATACTTAATAACATCAAGAAACCTCTGATCATATGCATCATCATAGAAACCGGCTTCTTCAAAACCTCCTGGAATGGCCAAAGCATCGAAGTCATCAAGGTTCACTTGATCGAGGGTCAATTCCGGCTGCACGATGAAATTCCATGTGCATTTCAATTGTTCATGAAGCCCTACTGTAACCAGGTCAGTCGTACCATCACCCTCTAATTTATTCCAGCCTAATACATCTGTAAACACACTTGCTTCAACCGCTTCGAATCCATTGGATAGCAGCATCAATACTTTTTTCATAGTGTATCCCCCTTATTTATATTTGTATTTATTATATAAAAAGCTAATTCCTTAATACATACGATAAATTATGTAATCATTTCATTTCTATTTATTTTATAATGTATTTAGGTGAATTTTATTAATAAAAAAAAGTGAGGGTGATTGAATTGGATCAAACGGATAAAAAGATACTTTCCTTACTGGAGAATAATGGGCGGATGTCCATGAAAGAACTGGCACATGAAGTTTCCTTAACAGCCCCAGCAACTAAAGAACGTGTTAATAAATTAGAGGAAAGCGGAGTGATAAAAGGATATAAAACGGAAATATCCCTAGAAAAACTTGATAGGAGAATAACAGCATTCATTTTATTCGAAACGGATAGATGTAAAGACTTTTATCAATTTAGCTTGAACCATCCTGAAGTACTGGAATGCCACCGGTTAGCCGGTCAATACAGTTATTTAATTAAAATAAGTACATTTTCCATGGAAACGCTGGAAGACTTCGTCGATGAAGCCATTAAATATGGGAAATCGTCCACCCATCTGATATTTTCTTCCGCATCGAAAAATGTTTTTTCAGGCGAGGAAATGTAACCGGCTTTAATCATTTGCTTGCCATCTCTTTAATATATGAGCAGCAATTAGCAGGAAAAAACTCCACCCATATAGAAAGTAATTAGTAACAAAAATCACAGTTGAAAGTTACAAAAAGGGAGTGGAGAAGAGTGAGTTTTGTTTATGAGGAAGATAAAATAATGGAATTCCTTTTGCAGAATAAAAGTGAATTTGAAGAATATCTTTTATCAGAAGCGGTCAATGTCAGGGGGAAAATCGAAGAAATCCTGCTGATTGGAAATGTCGACCTTTTGAATAATGCACATAAGCTCATCCGTTATATAGTGGAGCAGAATGAAACGGATATGATTGCATTTGCCGAACAAGAGGGAGTTACGTGGGCAACCCACTCTTTGACGCTTTCATTCAAGTTGGAATGGATTCAGGCCATCCGCAGGACGCTTTGGATCTTTCTTTATAAGTTCGAAGATGCAAAAGATTTGTTCAGTGAGGATTCCAAGATCTTTTTTGATTTAGAGAAAAAAGTGAATGAAAAGGTTGATGTATTTCTTAAATCCTTTTTCGTCAGTTACTCCGATTACAAAGACAAATTGATTCTGGCCCAGCAAAACTTGGTTGAAAATCTATCCGTCCCGATCATTCCAATAACATCCACTACTTGTGTCCTTCCGTTAATTGGGACAATCGATGATACACGTATACGGATAATCGAGGAAAAAGTATTGATGGAGATTGGTAAACTAAGGATACAGACCTTGATCTTGGATTTATCCGGTATCATCGAGATGGAAATTGAAATGATTAATGATTTAATGAATATCCTCGATGGAACGGCAATGATGGGTTGTAAAGCCGTGGTGACTGGATTACGCCCTGAAGTTGTTATCAAGATGATCCGTTCAGGGGTTCAGTTCGATGGTAAAGCAGAAACAAAGGGTACACTGCAGCAGGCCTTGATGGACTATCTTGTAGTCACCTAAATCGTGAAGTGGAAGTCGCCATGTTGTGGCGGCTTTTTTTTGTGGGTAATTTGGGGTATAAAGGGAATTTATGTGCTGTTTTTTTGACTCGGATAAGTAGATATGTATAGAAATTGACGTACAACGATACATTTATTCATTACGTGAACAACTTTTATTGATTCTCGAAATGAAGGGTGTAGAAAACTAGGGAGATCACGGTAGATCAAGATGCAACGGATCGTTTGCAGATATAAGTGAATTTCCAATGAAGGTTAGCCTGAAGCAGGTTAACTTTTTTTATTAATTCGTTAAGTAGCGGCAGCCTATCCGCAAACATCCTTCTATAATTATAGCGACCTTTCTTTCGCACTTGATGCATAAAAAAACAACTTGTAAGTCACTTAGAAAGCAAAATCATGAGTTTCTTAAATGGAGTTTCTTAAATGGAAACGCAAAAATCATTATTGAAACAATGTTTGAACTATTTACTTATATAATGATTTTCATGAAGTTGAACCAAATACATGCAACCTTTCGTGTTCCTTTCCCTATCTCGATAACTTGATAACTTAGGAAACTCATTTTTAGTGAAAGTCGCAAATATTCTAGTGATTGGCATTTTGTATGTATTAAAGGTATTGGGTAGTCTCAGATATTGATGCGGCAGCCTATCAACCTACAACAGGAGGAATGGAGATGGTGAAAATATAAGAGGCATGTTCATCGTTTTAAGGGGTTTCTAGAGGGATTCAAGAAAGGGATTGTTGCAACTTCATTTAGTAGGCATTTAAATCTTCATAAAAATTAAGGAGGAATTGAAAAAATGAATGTAAAAAAGGTTCTATTTAAAGGACTGGCAGCGACAGCCTTGCTGGTATTCGTGACGCCTGCATTTGCAAGCGCGTTTGATCCAACTGAAGTATTAGGAAGTGAAAACGGTAAAGGAGCCACTTCTCATGGCCATATCACAATAATGCCAGCAGATGAAACAACAGGTCCAACTGACCCGATCGTTCCTAGTGAACCGGATGGGGAAACAGGAAATACAGGGGCACTGACAATTGATAATGTCTCGCCTTTAGAATTTAATACCCACCAATTATCCGGTGGAGCTGTGGAATATTCAACAACTACAAAAAAACCAAACGTTCAAATAACGGATATTCGTGGTACTGGTGCTGGCTGGACATTACAAGTCTCAACTTCACCATTCAAGGATCTAACTGATGAAACGATGATTCTAAAAGGTGCCACTGTTACACTTCCAATCGGGACTGCAGTTACAACTCCAGGAAATGTTTCACCTGCACCAGAATTAAGGGAAGTACAATTAGGTACTGATTCTGAAGTAACTGCACCGCAAATCCTTATGTCTGCTCAAAATTCAAAAGGAATGGGAACGTGGGTAGATCAATTTGATCCTAGCAACTTGAAAATAAATGTTCCTGCAGGAAACTTAGCTGGAGAGTATGTCTCAACATTAACTTGGAGTCTATTGGATGCACCACAATAATATAAAAAACCATGAGGTGAGGAAGATGAAAGCAATCACCCTGTCAATGGCAGGAAGTATGATTCTGGCTGGATTGATCTTTTCGACAAATTCAGCCGAAGCAGCTGTCGTAAATAGCGCTATTTCCAAAAATTATATTGATTTTATTCCGGATGAGGGTATTACCAAGCCGGTAGATCCGGTTAATCCAGATGAACCGGCTCCACCGAGTCCGATTGATCCTATAGATCCAGACAATGGCGGAACGGGAAATAGTGGATCTTTAACTTTGGACTATGTCTCCAACATCCAATTTGGAACCCAGAAAATTATGAGTGGGAACACTACATATAACGCAAATAATAAAGATCCATATGTACAAGTTTCAGATAAACGCGGAACGGGCGAAGGATGGGTTTTGACAGCAAAGGCTTCTGAATTAAAAAATAGCACTGGGGAGTCTTTACAGGGGGCTGAGTTAACATTCAAAAATGGACAAGTAAAATCACAATCATCAAATGTTTCTGAACCGCCAACGGCTTATGACGTTACATTTGATAACAGTGATTCAAAAAAATTCATGGAGGCACCTTTAGAAACTGGCCGCGGAACATGGCTGGACGTATTTTCAGGTTCTGACGGCGATAATAGTAATGTGCAACTAAAAGTTTTGGCTGGCTCAGCTGAAGCCGAAAGTTACAGTGGTACTGTAACATGGGAATTAACCAACGCACCTAGCTAAATACTCAAATAGAGCTTGGCTTTATAAGAAATTATGTAAGCCAAGTTCCATTAATATATATCACATCATGTTGAAACTAGAGGGGGATATAGATGAAAAAAGGGCTACTTATTTTGATGGTGTCCTTATTGATTGGGTTAGGAATCATTTCCCAAAATGAAACAGCCTTTGCTGGGACCATGGAATATTCAATCAAAGCCAATATTCCAAAAAATCAAATCAATAAGAAGTTGACTTACTTTGACTTGTATATGAAACCGGGGGCCGAACAAACGATATCTTTAACAGTGAAGAATAACTCGAGTGAAAAAATCGACTTAATGATTGAACCGAATACAGCCGTAACCAATCAAAATGGAGTGATTGATTACAGTAAAAATAATCAAAAAAAAGATCATTCATTAAAGTATGCATTTTCTGATCTCATTTCCCCAAAACAAAAAGTAACGTTAAAAGGAAATCAAACGAAAAAAGTGTCTTTTACAATTCAAATGCCAGATGAACCATTTGATGGAGTGATTTTGGGTGGTTTCTATGTATATGAAATAAATCAAGGCGACAAAAAACAAGAAGATGATAATGTTCAAATCAACAATGAATTTTCGTATGTGATTGGCGTCAAATTGACCGAAACGGATAAAAGAGTAAAACCCAATCTAAAGTTAAATAAAGTTCAAGCAGGATTGATGAACTATCGCACAGTGGTAACTGCGAATCTACAAAACACGGAAGCTGTGATTGTCAATAACTTGGATGTGAATGCCCGAATCACGAAAGAAGGAAACAAGGAGATGCTTCACTCTTCAGAGAAGAATGACGTTTCCATGGCACCGAATTCTAATTTCGATTTCCCTATTAGCTGGGATAATCAAGCGTTAGAGCCTGGCAAATATCATATATATATAACGGCAAAAGACGGAGATCAAACCTGGAAATTTGACAAAATGTTTGAGATTAAAGGTGATGATTCAAAGAAATTAAATAAAGAAGCAGTTGAATTGGATAAAGACTATACACTTATTTTTGCAGGAATCGGCGTGCTAATTGCGGTATTAATCATACTGGTCATTATTCTACTAAGAAGGAAAAAAAGCGGGGAAAAGCATGAAGAAGAGTAAAATATTCACTAGAATCACTTTCTCATTTCTCATTATTATGGGCTTGTTTTTCTCAAGTCTTCAATGGCTGGGGCCAGTGGAATCCATTAAAGTGGAGGCAGCCGGTCCAGTAGAAGATAATCCTCCATCCAGTATTATATTGGATGGCCTGTTTACCACTCCATCAACAGGATCAAATAGCTCCATCATTAACAGTCATCTGGTTTCAGTAACCCCTGGAACCACAAACCAAAAGGGGGCAATTTGGTCGATCGACGATCTTAAAATGGATTTAACCAAAGATTTTACAGCCTCTATGTATTTGTATTTTGGGAATAATGGGGCTAATGCGGCAGATGGTATGGCATTTGTGATGCATAATGATTCAAGAGGTGTAAATGCTATAGCAAAATCTGGGGCAAGCTTGGGGGTTTGGGCAGACGAAGGCTATAATGGATCGAAAACATCTGGCATTCAAAAAAGTTTTGCTGTTGAGTTTGATACCTATAAAAATGATGGTGAAAGCAGCTATTTTGATACTAATGTTAACGATGACCATGTTGCATGGGGATATCCAGGGAAAGCCGATACTTATATAGATTATTCCATTGGTGTTTGGCCGGTACAAAGTAATAGGAGAACCATGAAACATAATAACGTAGATGGTAATACTGGCGTTCAGTATCCCGGTCTGTTATCAAATGGTACATGGCGTAAATTCGAAGTGAGATGGGATGCTGCAAGCCAAGCACTTACGTATCAATTAGAAGGAGTAAATGCGGTTACTGTTGCTGTAAATGCACAAGATGTTTTTGGCTCTACAAAAGTTTATTGGGGATTCACTGGTTCAACAGGCCCTACTTACAAGCAAACCAATCGTGTCGCTTTTGATAAAATACCGGATTTAGTAAATGCAGAAGTTGAGCAAACGATAACGAGACAGGATGATTCTGTTGTTGGGGAGGGCTCTTCAGTTTTTAAAGGTGATGTATTAACCTATACGCTTTATGCGAAATATATCGATGGTTTTCAAAGTTGGAAAAATATCATATTGAACACGGTCTTGAATGATCATGTTACGTTTATCCCAGGCTCCATGACATTGACAACCCCTGGTGAGACTGCTGCATCATTAGATGATAATTCGTGGTCAGGGCAATCGCTGGCACTTAGTATTCCAAATATGAATTCCACTCAAAATGCAGCGACGGTCTCTT
Source organism: Peribacillus sp. YIM B13482 (assembly GCF_042787975.1). Classification (NCBI taxonomy): domain Bacteria; kingdom Bacillati; phylum Bacillota; class Bacilli; order Caryophanales; family Bacillaceae; genus Peribacillus; species Peribacillus sp. YIM B13482. The sequence goes on along the minus strand of NZ_JBHZPF010000030.1, from coordinate 28,415 downwards.
TTCAAGTCAAAGTCAATGCAACAACGGAAGCTGCCTCAGTTACTGAAACAGCTAGGTTTAATGGAGATAACATGGTGATTGATACCAATTCAATTGATTATGTCATCCAGCCTAATCAAGCACCAGAAGTAGCAATAAATGATGCTGGCCCTGTTTACGTATCCGAAGGTGAAGATTATGAAGTGACAGGAACTTGGAATGACAGTGATAATTCTAAAGGCACTTTTTACTATGAATTGAATTCAGAGGAAATCCAATCTGAAGAAAAAGAGAAAGATGTGTCTTCCGATAGTGCCGACTGGAGTTTTCTCCTTTCAAAAGACCAATTAAATATGGGGGAAAACACTTTTGAAGTGTATGTAACGGATGAAAATGGAGCAAAGTCCAATGTAGCAACTCTACAAATCATTGTTGTAGAACCGCCATCTCTTACACTTGTTGATGCTGATACGGAATTACCTATTGATTTAGGAAGTGGCTACACAATAAAAGGGACATGGAGTGATGCAGATAGTGACAAAGTGGACCTATACTATGTGTTGGATAAAGGTGAGCCAATTAAATTTGCATCTGGTGCAGCAAATGTTGCTGATAAAGGGGAAGAAGTCAGCTACGAGTATACCATTCCAGCAGATCAATTATCAGTAGGGACACATACTGTATATGTTTATAGTGTGGATGATACTGGTAGACAATCAAATGTGGAAAAACTCACCTTGAACGTCATTGGACAAGTTAGTTTCACCAATGTCGCTACGGATGTTAGTTTTGTAGACATGGAAATTCCAAATCAACCGACATTTGCAAAACGAAATGCCGATTGGGATATTCGCGTGAAGGATACTCGTGGTACCGGCAGTTCGTGGCGGCTGACGGCTACTTTAAGTGAAGATTTTTCTGATGGAGCCGGACATTATTTATTAGATGCCTTAACTTTTGTTGATGAATTTGGAAAAGAAGAAAAAATGGTACTAGGAGTTGCCATGAATGTTTTTGAACATACAACCAAAAGTATAGATGAGATATCCATACATTGGCGAGAAAATCAGGGAATATTATTAAAAATGGAACCTTTTGTCTATATAGGTGATTATCAGGGGAAGATTAAATGGGATTTAGTGGATGCGCCATGAAAAAAAGCCTATGGCTAATAATTTTTTTAGATGATCGAATAAAACCCGATCAATCCCTGTTCTTCTGGATGACTTTACAAGGCTCAAGGGTGTCCTAATGGGCATGTTTTTGTGTCAGGCATGCCTATTACGTAGCTAGCAAAACAGCCTATCCATTAACCCATCCGTGCATATGATTGGTGTCCTAGTTAAAATCGGGCAAGTGTACCTGAATTATTTAAAACAAAAAATGTAAAATGCCCGGTTTCGCTTTTTCTTGTACACTGGCTCTTAATAGACACCTCATTTTCGTTTTAACAAGTTGGTAAGCCATTCGATGTATACTGGCTTCCTCTAAACGTGAATGAGGCCTTTTTTTTGTATATTCCTTTTCTAACGAAGTGAGTACAGGCAAACTGTATAGCCCTTATGATCGTTGTGGAAGCCGTAGACCCTTCAAAATAGGTCAATATTGGTTTCCTTTTTCTTACATATAGATCATTGCTGGCGCTTCTCTAAAACGTTCATAGCACTTAGTTCCGGAGAAAGGTTTTAAAAGTCTCTTTCTTTATGATCTTTAAACATTTAATCCAATTATTTAGATTTGGGTTTGGAATAGAGGATTCTTTTTCTTCGCACTACAAATTTAACAGCAGAAAATCATAATAATGACCTTATCGGGGAGAGTTCAAAAGCGGTATATACCAATTCATATTTGAACTAGTGTTCCAAAAAAGAAAAGGTTTAGATAAAAATGGGACTATTTAGGGGGTTTACTAAAGTATTTAATGGGTAAAGGGTAAATGCATTTAGGGCTAATGTCTTATTAAGTGGACAGGTAAAGAGGTGATAGTATGAATCGATTTTATAAACGTTATTCAGACGTGATTTTTCATTTATTTAAAGATAATAAGTGGAGTAACTTGGCTGAATTATCCGATAAAACAGGGTATTCAAAAAGTACAATCCGGCGTGATTTAAAATTCCTGGAGACTTTAATTCCCGAGGGATGGGGTTTTGAGAAAAGTGAAAGTCTTGGAATATGTCTTATTAAACCTGAAAATGGTACTTTAGAAAATTTATTGGTGCAAATAAGAGAAAAGAATTCCTATTTTCACATATTAAAGTTAATTCTTTTGAATGATGGTGTCGATATTTCACAGATTTCTCAAGAGGTGCATATTAGTCGTTCCACCGCATATCGTCACCTTGAAAAATTACAGGAGGTAGTACGGGAAGCAGGTGTAAACTTAACTGCTAGCCCATTCAAATTAGTAGGGGAAGAAAAGAAAATCCGGCGCTTTATCATGCAAAATTTGGATTTTGCGACATTGGAAACCTATACAGATAAAGATTCTCTCGATGAAAAGGAATTTCAAACAACGTTACTTCATTTGTTTTCGAAATATTCGATGTCATTTCGGACTGGTGCTTTACACCGACTTACAATGATTTTATATATATCTAATCTTCGTGTTACTATGGGGTATTTCGTTTCCTATCCAAAATCAGTCTTAATGAATTACGAAGGCAGTAAGTATTTTGATTTCTCTAAAGAACTAGGACATTATATGGAAAGATGCCCCTCACGAGATATCCAACTTCAGGAAATATTTTACTTATCGATTTATCTCATGAGTGAGGAAAAACCAGTTAATAGATCACAACATCTTCGATACCTTCGAAACAGAATGAAAAGTAAACGAGGGTTTCCGTTGACTCAATTTTTGGATTCCCTTTCTGAATATGTTTGTTTTAATCTATCACAAGATGATATCTTCTTGTTCCATTTATACCAAACATTAAAGAGAATATCACTTGAAACAGAATTTGAAATGGAGACTGTAAGGAATTCTATGTTACAATATCTTCCCTATTATGAATATAATCCAATTTTTCAGACCATAGAGAAGCTGGCTACCAAATCTTTCTTGACAGTGCCGCTTAAATTTAAGAAACTGGATGTTTTGGAAGTATTCTCACTCCTTCAGGCAGCCATTCTGCGAAATAAGAATCAACACACAATAATAGTTGCATTAGTTTGTCGTACATATACCGAAAAAGATTATATAAGGGAAGTGTTAAAGTATCACTACGGAAATCAGGTGAGGATTTCAACATTCGATCCCTCCAGCAAAGAATTGATTTACAAGTATGAAGAGATTGATTTAATCATTTCGACGGAAGAAGACATTATCGGATTTCAGAAAATTCCAGTAATTATGGTATCCTCTTTTCCTACTCCATCGGAATTAATGCAAATTAAACAATTTTTTGAAGATCATTTTTTTGACCAATTCAGTATGGACCCGGGAATGATTTATCCATATGAAAAAATGAATGCCGTTGTTAAATGATTTACTGTGCAAAAAAAAACAATTTTACTTTAACTACCAACGGCAGGAAACTGTTGGTAAAGGTGAAGAACCTAAGTATATCCGTTTCTGGGGTACTCTCTCTTTACCTAGTGGTTTCACTTCAGCAAGGAATGGACATATGTATCATGAGGGAGCCTTTTTGATACATATAACTTCTTAATATTCCTTCCTGGATGAAGCCAAAGCTTACCCAAAAGATCACTTGATGGCTGGTTTACAACCGCGCCAATGCGGGTTAAATCAATGTCGTTGAAACCGTAAGCGATCCGCATATCCTTTGCGCCAAAGTGCTGGACTGACTTCATACCCTATTTCCGCCCGTCTGTATTAGGGACTGTTTGCATGAAAACCGAATGGACTATCGAATCACCCGTTTTTCAAGATAGTTTTTCGCAAAAGAAGCTACAATATCCTTCGCCTGTCGATATTTTTCAATGAATCCTGACCCTAAAAGCGGGTGACTTCATCATTTGATAAACATTGGAAGATAGTTTCCGCATCACTTTCACGAATTTCCCGTAATCTTTTCGTGTACAATACAGGAAACATATGATTCCCTCCCCATATATCCATTTTAATGATTCTGTTTCTTTGATGGTTTTTCCTTTATTATGAAGTGCCTATTTTGCCGGTATTTTCGGTAATAATCGGACAAGCTAACATTAGCACGTATTAAACAGCTCAAGTTAAATAGCATTGGATGAAGGGGAGATAGATCATGGGAAAAAAACATCGCAACCGTATCGCTTCACCGAAAAAGAATAACCATATTCCGAAAGCGGACATCATTGCAGAACATGAAGCACATGGTAAGGAATATTCTGCGAATAAACGAAAGAACGGCCCTGGTTCCAATATAGATTGAGTAAACTTATTGACCGCTCTAGCCTTTAAGGGAGAGCGGTCATTTGTGTTTCTTGCCATCGAACGGTTCATCCTATATCTTAAAGAATGAAGAACCATTGAAGGGAGTTAGGATGATGAAAGCACTTGTCTTTGATGATTTCGGCGGGCCAGAAGTTCTGTCTGTAAGGGAAATTGCAGAACCTGAACATTCAAGATCAGCCGTGATCGTTCGAATGAAAGCGATCGGCTTGAATTTTGCTGATGTATATAGAAGGAAAGGGAATTATCATTTGGTGGGGGATCCCCCATTTATTTTGGGTTATGAAGGGGCGGGGGTCATCGAATATGTCGGGGAAGATGTTCATCATGTGAAAGTCGGTGATCGTGTCGGGTTCGCCGATGTTCCCCATGCCAATGCGGAGCTGGTTTCAGTTCCAGCCGATAAACTGCTGCCGTTGCCTGAGGGCATTTCCTTTGAAACGGCCGCTTCCGTTTTACTGCAAGGATTGACTGCCCAATATCTAACTCATGACAGCTATCCAGTTAAAGACGGAGAAACCATTCTGGTCCACGCCGCTGCAGGCGGAGTCGGCCAATTACTGACACAGATGATCAGGATGAAGGGCGGTCAGGTCATTGGCTTGACATCAACAAAGGATAAAGCGGCTGTTGCCAAACAAACGGGTGCCGATCATGTTTTCCTTTACGGATCGGACTGGATGAATTCCATTAAGGAAGTAACCGGAGGTAAGGGCGTTGATGTCGTTTACGAATCAGTAGGCCAAACCTTGCTGAATAGTTTCGAGGCGACAAGGACTGGAGGGACTGTCGTTTTCTTTGGTATGGCAGGCGGCGATCCGGAGAAAATCGATCCAAGGATGTTAATGGATACATCCAAAGCATTAATAGGTGGAGACCTCTGGAACGTCTTGACTTCCCATGAAGAAAGGAAAAGAAGAACAGCAGAGTTGTTTGAATGGATCATGGCAGGAAAAATCTTCGTTGAAGAACCGACTCTTTTTTCGCTGGAAAATGGGGCTGATGCACATAGACTTCTTGAAAGCAGGAAAAGTACGGGGAAAATATTATTAATACCATAAAAAGGTATAAGGGCTTTCCATTCTAAATGGTGGGGCCTTTTTATTTTAGCCTGTTTTCACATACTATGTTGCTATTTACCAGGTAGTGAGTTGTGGTTGATTACCCCTCCAGATGCTCGCTTTCCGCGGGGCGGGTGGTGAGCCTCCTCGGCGTAAACGCCTGTGGGGTCTCACCTGTCCCGCTGCTCCCGCAGGAGTCTCGCACTTCCGCTCCAATCAACCTTAAATAGTTTCGTTTTAAAAACAACAATCTTTACGAAAAGAGCCTTATTTTAAAATAGCCTGCTGCACTCAACACCTTATTCATACTGATGATCAGAAACTTTTTCAGTTCCTTTATATAGGCCCATTCTTAGACCCTTTGATAACTTATATATTTAAGCCCTTGCCATTAGAGGGGCTAAGGCCTGTTGTCAAAACAATCTGCTGACCAAGTTCCCTTATCCACAAGACCATTATGCAACACACGAATACAGAGGAGAAATCCACAGAGGGCCATCCCAAAACCACAATCGTCATTCTGCAATTCACAGTCGGCCTTCGTCCCCAAAGAAGGCAAAAAAAAGAGAACGGATCCGTTCTCTTGGAAAACATATGACATATGTGATTTTAAGAGGAAATGGAGAGAACATCCAGACGCTTCTTTTGGATCGCGAAATAGGATTGGAGGGTTTCCTTTTTCTTTGTAAGAGAAAAGTTCCGGATAGCCGGGGCCACTGCATGATTGCCGAATTTAAGGGTCAAGGTCAACAGCCTGTCCAACTGGCCATATGTATCGTTTCTAATGCGCGCCATATACTCGGCAGCGACCTGCTTATCATCATCGGTACTTTTCTTTTTTCCTTCTGCCCGAAATTCTTCGGTCACAGTCTTTACACGGGAAATGAGCCATGTTTCGCACCAGTCGTTCAGCACATGGCGGATGAATTCTGCTTGATGGTGCTTATGGAGAATGGGCTTGATATGTTCAGCCATTTCCAAATCATTCACTTCCCGGCAGAGAGCCTTCTCGGAAATATTTCTATGAAAATGAGCGCGTTCAAGCAGGCTTTTGATGGATTCTGCCTGGTGGGCATACTTGACCATCTGTTCCAATGTTTCGTTGTAAATGATCTTGCTTAAATAAGCAGAGGCCTGTTTTGGGGCAAGAAGTAACTGCTTATTGGCAGGAAGCGCCTGGCCAAACTTCTTAAGAGAATGAGAATAGACGAAACGGGCTAACTTCTGCAGTTCCTTTTGGATATCATTGGAGATGGTTGTCGCTTCTTGTAGAAATGAACGGAAAATATATTTGCCGACCCTTTCCAATTCCCTGCATACAGAATCATTGATATGCCCAAGGTAGCCAGAGTTAAAAATCGTTCTCCGCAACAATGTCCGTTCCGCCCTATTTTCTTTATACTGCTCCAAGACACCCTCGGTAAAGGTGAACACGAGAACTTCTTTCTTTGAAAAAGCCCTGCTTGCAAAAGAAATCGTCACTAAATGGCCTAAAGCGTCATGGATTGCATCGATTGCATCCAATAAGCGCTGCCTTGTGAATAGCGAGCTGGAATCAGGGACGATTTCACTATAATCAAATAGTACTGACTCAGACTTCAAAACAGACATTCGGAAAGCACCCATAAGCAGCAGCCGTTTTCCATGAATCGTTAAGGATTTGAAAGCATCGCTATAAAAGAAACGGTATTTCTTGCAATAACGGTCAGTCTTCCTGTTATAGCCAAGATTACTTGCGGGACCAAGGTTAAACTTATAAAAGATATCTTCACCTTGAGGAACAGGCACAAACACTTTCTTTAGAGATCCTTGTGGTGCGGTGAATTTATTGATAATCTGCCTTAAGTACTTTTCTGTCGTTCCGACTCCTCGGGCCATCATATGAAGCGGGCTCTGGATGACCCCGTCCCAATCACTGTGGAGCAAAGCGTGCAAACACGTATCGAATTCAGTGGAAGATACATTTCTTAATAGGTATTGGTAAGTTTCTTCATATATCATAAGGCATCCATCCTTTTCTAGAATCTATATAAACAATGAATCGATAAAAGTAGCATCGTTGGAGTAAATAGTTTTGGAAGTTTTATGATATGGATGAAATATTATTTCGATATATTTTGAAAATAGTAAATTAGTTGCACAAAAGTGATAAAATGGTTAAATGGGAACATACATGACAAGGAGAGATATTTAAAACCATGATACTTTCACTACTCGTTTTCATCTTAAAAGGGATTTTTATGAAAATACCATTTGCCATATTGGGACTTTCCTTGATTCCGCAGAGATGGACAAACGCAATCACCAAAAAGGATATATCCTTTTTCATTGAACAGGTGCTGAGACTTTTAGTTTCTGCTGCCATATTGTTTTTCGTTATCGATATTATGCTATTGGATCTTACTGCCACTGCATTCTTTTCGAGTTTTGCCATCATTCTTGGGCTCATTCTCATCATTGATTCCAGAATGTATGTGTACAGTGCCAGGGAATCTTCAATAACCCGACGAAATCGGAGGGGAAATGAAGCTGAGAAGCAACCAAAAACACCTTGGAATGTATATTTCAACAGTTTGATAGGATTCGTTTTGATATTAGCATGGGTCATCATGCTGTTTTACCCCATCACTTTTGCCGCAGATCTGCATGGCTGGACAAAGGTCGATAAGAAAAATGAGCTGGAAGAAGTTCAAGATATAAAAACCATGCCGCTTGTTACAGTGAAAATGGCAGATGCAAAAGGTGATGCAGCGATTAATAAAATAGAAAATGCATCATATTTCACTGAAGGCGAATACCGCCTAACCAATATTAATGATGAATTGACTTATACTTCACCAATTGAAATGGACGGATTTTTGAAAGCTGGGAAAGCGGTATACACGCCAGGTTATAATTTGATTTCTGCCGTATCGACGGATAAAGGGGCAAGTACGGTAAAAGGGAAGATGCTGTATGCTCCCTCACAGTACCTCGATCATGATTTGGAAAGGACCATCCGCAAAGCATACCCGAATAAAATCATCCATGATTCATATTTGGAACCGAACGAAGACGGAAAGCCCTTCTTTGTAGCTTCAGTGGGACATTATTTGAAATACCGCAGCGGGCCCGCAGTGGACGGGGTGGTAGTAGTGAATCCGGAAACGGGGGACATGAAATACTATCCGTTAGGAAAAGAACCTGAATGGGTAGATCGAACATTCACATTGGAAACGGCCCTGGAATATTGGACCTACTGGGGGAAATACGTTCACGGGTGGAAAAACCAGTCCTTATTTGGGCCGAAGAAAGATGTCTTGATTCCTAATGAGGAAAATATGCAAGTCACGTTCAACGAAAAAGGCGAATTGATTTATGTAGTGGACTTCACCAGGGCTAAATCGAAAGGAAACTCAAAAACCCTGGTTGGTTACGGTGTTTTCAATGCCAAAACTGGTGAAATGACGTACTACAAAGGCGTCACGTCCGTTCTAACTGGAAAGGAAGCAAAATCCAACGCCAATGCGAGTGAGTTTTTGTCTAAATATCCAGGCTGGAAAGCCACTAATGGAATTTTCTATACGATATACGGTGCGCCCACTTATGTCATTCCGGTTACAAAGGGCAGCAAGTTTCAAGGTGTGGCGATCGTGTATGCCAATAGCGATAACCCCCAAGTGGTCTTTGGGAAAACGAAAGACGAAGCTTTCCGGAATTATAAAAAGCTGATTGCATCTTTAGGGAAAGTCAGCGGTGTAACGCCTCAAAAAGGATTTGAGATGAAAGAAATAAAGGGGAAAGTTACAAGGATCAACGATGCCAATCTTTCCAATGGATACGTATTCTATTTAATCGTAGAAGGTAATGCCAAGAGATTCTCAGTGGACCCTGGAGTCAATGAGCTATCTGATGTTGTATTGACGAATGTAGGAGACCGGGTTGTGCTGAAGGTGATGGATATGGAAGAAGACGTCGTTCCAGTCGATCAATTCACTAATCTGGACTTACCTAAGAAATAAAAGCATGATTGAAGCATGAAAAAAAGCATTGGGTATCAAGCAATGCTTTTTTTCATGCCTGCATTTAGAGTTCGATTGATTAACATTACAGGTCCGATAGTTTGAATGAAAGGATGGATTTCATATAATATCCCTTTTGAATGACGGCTTTTATTACGAAGTGCCCATTTATCCGTTTCCGCACCCGGTACAGCAGTGAAGCGATTTCTTCTGCCGTCACAATTTGCTCGGGATCACCGATTCTCTCGGGCCATACATGCTGGACAATCTCTTCTTTTGAGATTAGGTTGTCCAAATTCTCATAAAGCAACTTAAAGCAATCGAATTCCTTAGTAGGCATTTTAATGGGTGCTTCATCATTGATGATTACGGTCTGAAGGTGCTCATTGATAGCCACGATTTGCTGTATCTCCGGGTTCACCGGAGTGAAATCCCGTGTTAAATCGTTGTCGATGGAAATCATGAATTCAATCAATCCATTAATCAAAGTAATGGAATCCCCCGGTTCGATGGGGCAGGGATGGCCCGGAACGAGCGGCATCTGGTTCACCGAGGTACCGTGTTTGCTTGCCAAATCCTCAATGAGAAGCTGTCCTTCCTCCATATAAATCCGGCAATGTTCCCTGGAAACGAAGTCATTGTAAAGCATGAAATCAGCTTTGGAGTGCTGGCTTGCACGGCCAATCAGCAGGCTTTTCCCTTCAAAAACATAGGCGAATTCCTCGGTTTGGCCTTTGTGCAAGGTTCTCGATACAACCTTGAAAGTTTTATAGATCATTCACTTCATATCCCCTTAAGAGTCTGAATATTTAGATTATTTTTATAGATTTATCATTTTGGCTACATGGCTGTTTAGTGGGTTCAATTTTATAATTATAAATTATCATACGCTTACTTACTAACGAAAAATGAAAAAAATACAAATTAGGCACACAGCCATTATAACTTAAAGTAATGACGGATGAAGAAAGTAACTCTATTTTTGCTTGCCTTGACTGTCAGAGGGGTGCTTTTAAGGCGTTTCCTCAAAGCCGGCCAGGCAGCACCGGAAGAAGTATGCGATGAAAATGTACCTTACGCTTGTGGAAAAGGAGTTGACCAAAGGTGAGTATGTGGAGAGATAGGATAAATGCCTTCAGCATCCTGCTGATGATCATTAGTATGATAGTATATATTATTTTTCCCCAGCCCTTTACCCTCAGTCTGTACTGTATATTTGGCATTGCCTTTATTAGCCTGACTTTACTGAATTAAGCATATCCTGGATTGGGGAGGGATGTGGGAGACGAAACGGGAAGGAAGAAGACAGAAAAAGGTGGAGGAGGCATGACTGAATACATGACTCTTCCAGTGAAGTTAATATAAAAATTCAGTGCCTGCCGGATCAACGGCAGGCTTTTTTCAAGCTCTAAAATACTAGCAAGAGGTACGCTATCCAAAGATTTAATGATCATTATCATTCACCCATACTTAAAAAGAGCCATTTTTAATTGGAAACGGTATAATAAATTGGCAGAAGTAGACATTAATATGGATTGCCACTGAGTTTTATCGCGTGTATTAACTGAATCTCGAGAGAAAGAACCTTTATACAATAAAGTCAAAACAAGAAAAGGAGAAACCATGACAAATGAAACTGGATGGAATTTAGACAATAGTTATGCCCGTCTTCCGGAAAAATTTCACACGGGCACGAACCCGACTCCTGTACGTTCACCGGAGTTGATCATTCTCAATGAACGGGTGGCTGAATTCCTTGGTTTGGACGTTCAAAAGCTTCAAAGTGATGATGGCGTGGCGGTGTTTGCCGGAAACGAGCTTCCAGAGGGTGCTTCGCCTCTTGCCCAAGCTTACGCGGGGCATCAATTCGGGCATTTTAATATGTTAGGTGACGGCCGGGCGATATTGCTTGGCGAGCAGGTCTTGCCTCAAGGCGAGAGGGTTGATATCCAGCTGAAGGGTCCGGGAAGAACGCCATATTCCCGCGGGGGCGATGGCCGGGCTGCACTTGGGCCGATGCTGCGCGAATACATCATCAGCGAAGCGATGCACGGGCTCGGCATTCCTACCACCCGAAGTCTTGCCGTGGTGACGACCGGTGAAACGGTAATCCGTGAAACCGGGCTGCCTGGTGCCATCATGACCCGTGTGGCTTCGAGTCATCTTCGTGTCGGAACCTTTCAATTCGCTGCAAAATGGGGCACGGTCGAGGAACTCCGGACCCTTGCCGACTATGCAATAAAGCGTCATTTTCCAGACATTGAAGCCGATGAAAGTCGTTATCTCTCGCTGCTACAGGAAGTGGTCAAGCGTCAGGCTGAGCTCATTGCCCAATGGCAGCTGGTTGGCTTCATTCATGGGGTGATGAACACCGACAACATGACGATTAGCGGAGAAACCATCGATTATGGACCTTGCGCCTTCATGGATGCCTATGACCCTGCAACAGTATTCAGTTCAATTGATACTCAAGGCCGCTATGCCTATGGTAACCAGCCGATAATTGGGGGGTGGAATCTTGCGCGATTCGCTGAATCCCTATTGCCGCTGTTACATGATGACCAGGATCAGGCCGTTACACTTGCCCAAGATAAGATTTCTGTTTTTAATGATCTGTATCACACTAATTGGTTAGCGGGAATGAGAGCAAAACTGGGGTTATTCAACGAAGAGACACAGGATGAAGCCCTTATTAATGGCATCCTCAGTATGATGAAAAAGCATGGTGCCGACTATACCAATACCTTCCGTGCTTTGACCTTAGATAAGATGGCGGATACGGTCCTTTTCGGGACACCTGAATTCGCCCAGTGGCAAGAGCTCTGGTTGGCTAGACTAGGCAGGCAGAAGGAATCGAAGGAATCTTCGAATCAGTTGATGGAGAAAAGCAATCCTGCAGTGATTCCACGGAATCACCGGGTTGAAGAGGCATTGGAAGCGGCAGTGGAACAAGGGGACTACAGCGTGATGGAACGGCTTTTGGATGTTCTCTCAAACCCTTATGCACACTCTGATGAACAAGCCGAATACTCCACACTGCCTGCGTCAACAACACCTTACCGAACCTTTTGCGGTACCTGATTATAATGGAGATTATGAAGGAGCTCCCGAGACTGAAGTTGATTCTTTGTCAACTTCAGTCTCGGGAGCCTTTTTGTTTATTTAGTAAAAAAGTTTAGTTTGAAGAATATCCATTGCGCGCTCAATATCCGCTAAATCTTCCTTCGAAGCATGTTGCAGCCGGCTTTGGAAACGGGATTCCACAATTGCAAAAGCCTCGTTCATCATCGTTTCCCCCTCTTTGGAGAGGCGGATGTATTGTTTCCGTCTATCTTCCGGATCACTTATTTTTTCAATTAAATTCTTTTCGCTTAATTTTTTCAGTTCACGGCTCGTGTTAGGCATGGAGATGTGCTGACAGTCACTGATTTCACTTGGAGTGACAGGCTGACTGACTGTTATATATTCAAGAATGTGATATTGTACCGGCGTGATGGAATCGGATTTGGCGTTTTGGGTCAATTCGTGTGTCACTTGATGTACGGAAGTTGTAAATGTGACCATTTTTTCAAAAAGAGCTTTTTTGTCCATAGCTTTCACCTCTTACTGAGAAGATATCAAAAGTGTTATCAAAATACAATTATCATTTGACAACAAAAAAAGGTGTTGTTATATTATTGTTATCAAATGATAAGTAAATAGGGGGGTACGTCATGAACATGCTGGTCATTTACACATATCCAAATCATGAAAGTTTAAGCTATGCCTTTTTACAAAAAGTCATCAAGGGAAGTAAGGAGAACACCCACATAAAGGGGCTGCAGGTCTTGGATTTATATGAAGAGGGCTTTAATCCGCTCTTGGAGTTCAATGAGCATAAACGAAGGCGTGATATGCATCGTGATCCTCAGCTTGAAAAATATAGAAATCAAATTACTTGGGCCGATAAGATTGTCTTTGTTTATCCAATCTGGTGGGGGAGGCCTCCCGCAATGCTGATGGGATACATTGATCAATTATTTTCTTCGAATTTCGCCTACAGGGATAAAAAGGGATTGTTCCCAGAAGGCCTTCTTAAAGGAAAGTCGGTCGTATGTGTATCAACGATGAAGGGACCTGCAAAGTATCCGCTTCTCTGGTTGAATGATGCGCATAAAATATTGATGAAAAGAGCGTTATTCAATTTTGTCGGAATCAAAAAAGTGAAGTTTTTCGAATTCGGTAATATGGAAAGCCCAAAGGGGAAACAAACCCAAAAGCTAGAAAAGGTTTATCGGTATTTCAGAAAGGTGGCAAGCTAAGAATACCGTTTTCGCTATTTCGGGATTAGTAGAGGAGCCCCATTCATGTATGGATCCTCATACTGAATGGGGCTATGGTATTCACTTGGTTATTGCACCTGTTCCAATGATCCGCCTTCTTAATCAGTGCAGTTTTGCTTTTGCGAATCTCCATTTGTTCTTGATGAAGGTAAGGATCATACAAATCACTATGATCGTCAATGAAGCTAATCCACTTAACCAGATGCTTTGGAATTCACTTACATAAGGCTTGATGATGTATGAGGCAACGATGGCCAGGACCGCGCTTATCGGTATGAAATCAGCGACTTTCCCTTTGCTGAATACGATAACAAGGGGAATTTAGTTTCCGGTTCACTGTATAAACAAAAGCAGTCAATAGAGTTGTAAGACTAACCTAAGGATCTCTGGATACTTCCGGATTTCCTTTTTCTTTGGGTTTTGAAAGTCTAGCAAAACAGGCTGTCTGCCGTGTCTGCTCCCGTGTGCTTTTACTTACTGGCGTTATTTGCTGAGGAAGTAATTTTTCGCTATCCTTTGTTAAGGATTTCCATCCCATGTCATTATCGTTATTGCCCAATATACTAAATGGACAATTCGATTCAAAAAAGGACTGGTTAACAATGCTCCTTTTATAAAGGGTTTGGCTTCCGCTTGTCCGTAATCGAGTCCAGCCAACAAATTAGCAGGGAGCTACAGCGTTTGTTATATTAATGGTAAGCTCTGTTATTTTGCGTGGGATCTGCACCTATATTCCGGCATGATGGACGGCAGTCATTAACATGGGTGTTGTCCTTTCGCCTTTGTTCAAGGGAAAGGCAATCGAACCAAGTATTCACCATGATCTTTAAAAAGTATCATGTTCAAAGGAGATGGAATCTATGAAAAGGTGGAGATCTTCTGTGACTCTATTTTCTTCTTTTCAATGGTTGTTTTTTATTTTTGCAAATACGGTAGTAGTGCCAATATCGATTGGCGCAGCTTTTGATCTTCCTCCAAATGTTACAGAAATGACCATGAGAAGCTCGCTCATTTTCACCGGGATCGCTTGCGTGATTCAGGGGTGGAAGGGACATAAGTATCCAATTATGGAAGGGCACTCCGGACTACTGTGGGGAGTGATGTTGAATTTAGGGTTATCTGCACCATCCATAGGGCTCGGTTATGCTGAAATAGGAGGGGGAATAGCGACTGGCCTCATTGCAGCTGGTGTAGTGACCATCATTATTTCTGCCTTCAACCTGATTTCTTATGTCCAGAAGATTTTCACTCCCATGGTCATGACCGTTTACTTATTCCTTCTGACGTTCCAGCTCATTTTTGTCTTTTTTAAGGGGATGCTCGGGATCACGGAGGATGGGGAAATTAACATCCCGGTCAGTATCCTGTCATTGGGGATTGTCTTTTTAGTAAGTATATTAAAGATAAAAGGACCAAGGACCATTAGCAATTTCTCCATTTTGATCGGGATAATAGTGGGTTGGATTTTTTACTCGCTGCTATTTCCAGAGACTGGGGGAGAAATGGGGTCGGCGAGTGCCTCTTTTTCATTTTTCCCATTAGGTGTTCCAAACCTGGAATTCGGGATAATAGCGATTTCTTTTTTTGCAGGATTACTGAATTTGTGTAATACGTTCGCTTCCATTCAAGCTGCATCCGAGTTAATGGGGGATGAAGCTGACCACAAGCAGTATCGAAATTCTTTATTCATGACTGGCGGTTTTACCATTTTCGCCCCTGTGCTTGGCCTTGTTCCGTATACACCTTTTACTTCATCCATTGGATTTTTGCAAAGTACTCAAATCTATGAGAGGAGGCCGTTCTTATTTGGAGGCATGCTGTTGACCATAATCGGACTCATTCCTCCTTTTATCTCTTTCCTGGCCACCATGCCCATAACAGTCGGGAATGCTGTATTGTTCGTCGCTTACCTTCAACTGTTTGGCACGGCTTTCAACAGCGTCAAGGGTCAGCATTTTACTTCAGACACGATATTCAGGCTTGCCGTACCAGTATTGATCGGAGTGAGTTTGATGAATATCTTGCCTAATGCATTTTCGGGCGTTCCCACGCTTTTACAGCCCTTTTTGACTAATGGGCTCATAATGGGTGTATTGATATCTATCGTGCTGGAGAAATCAGTAAACTGGAAGCGTTATGAACAACTGCAGAATTAAGGTGACTTTCCATTTAAGCATATCCTGACGACCGATCGATATGGCTATACATAAATGATCCTCCATTGAAATAACGAAAAGGAAAAGGCAAGTGACTTGTAAGAACCTTAATTTAAAGAGGTGTGCATGAAAGCCAGAAGGATGTAACCTTCTGGTTTTCTGTTTTTTTTTATTTGTATTTTAATGGTAATCAGGTATTCGTCGTGAATGGGTATTTGGTGAAAATAGGCTTTTTCTTCAGTAGCAATACCCACTCCCCTTACATATTTTGTTGGAGGAAGTATTTGACGTGGTATCAATTCCCTGACCATTTCGTTCAGATTTCCTGTTCTAAGCACTACCTTATAAATAATAAACGGAGGTTATATAATATGTATGAATTTCAAAATCAATTGCAAAACCTGTATGTCGATGATTTCCAGGTGACTCAGCCAGTTCCTTGGGATCAAAGCCAGTTCCAGCAAGGGTATTCTGACGATTCCCGACTCATAGGTTTCGGTTTTGGTTGTTTTGGTTGCCTTGGTTGCTTTATTGGGGGCTGTGGGTTCGGTCGTTGCGGAGGTTGCGGAGGTTGTGGGTTCCGTTGCGGAGGTTGCGGCGGTCGTTGCGGACGTTGCGGCGGTTAAATATCCAGGTTTCTAAAGGAAGTCCCTGCATGTGCAGGGACTTTTCTTTATAGCATTAGACATAAGGGACAAATTGTTGTACATAGGATTAAAGTGAAGTGCTGTGCTAATAGCAGCACTTAAAATGCATCGGGTTAGGAGGAGCGGAATGGTGAATTTGACCCCTTCTATGCGTTTGAAAGTGAAGAGAGATACGTTTTTTCTTCCGGAACCGAATAGAGGTGTGTATTTCAGGAATAACATAAGTTCGTTCCGTATGGAGGGCGGCTCGATCGTCCAGTGGATTGAAAAGCTATTACCGATGTTCAACGGAAACCATACATTGAGCGAGTTGACGGATGGATTGCCTGGCCCATACCGGAACAGGGTGATGGAAATTGCCGAGGTTTTGTACGGCAATGGGTTTGTACGGGATGTAAGTCAGGACAGTCCCTATCAATTGAGGAATCAAGTACTTGAAAGGTATGCTTCACAAATCGAGTTCCTGGAAAGCTGCGGCGATTCCGGGGCTTACCGTTTTGAAACTTATCGAAAGAAAAAGGCGTTGGCCATAGGCTCTGGCCCATTGTTCCTTTCATTGGTGTCCTCGCTGTTGGAATCCGGATTGCCCGCATTCCAAATCTTCATTACGGACACAGTACCGACCAATAGAAAAAGATTGAATGAAATCGTGGCGCATGCGCGTAAGACGGACGACGAGGTTTCCATAGGGGAGGTCGTGCTTGAAAAGGGAGAAGAGATTGAATGGCAGGAAATCGTGCAGCCTTTTGACACGATTTTATATGTGTCACAAGAGGGTGATATAGAGGAGTTAAGAGAACTTCATTCGGTTTGCAGGCAAGGGAAAAAGATCCTGTTTCCTGCATTGATCATCAATCGAGTAGGCATGGCTGGTCCGCTTGTCCATCCGGATTCCAAGGGGTGTTGGGAGTCTGCTTGGCATCGTTTACATCAAGCTGTGCTGGAAAAGAATCAGGCACCATCTTCCTTTTCCGCGACAGCCGGAGCGATGTTGGCCAATATAATGGTATTCGAATGGTTTAAAGAGGCTACAGGCGTTACGACAGCAGAACAAGCCAATCATTTTTATCTGTTGGATATGGATACAATGGAGGGAAAGTGGCATCCATTCATTCCCCACCCGGGAGTGACGGGAAAGGGGACTGCTGCATGGATTGAAGATTTTGATCAGCGGCTCGAACAGAAATCGGAACCGAGTAAGCCGGGGAAGGTGTTTATGTATTTCAGCCGATTGACATCCTCGGAATCCGGGATCTTTCATCGTTGGGATGAGGGAGATTTAAAACAGCTGCCGTTGGCCCAATGCCGAGTTCAGGTTGTTGATCCGCTGTCGTCCGGTCCGGCCGAACTGCTGCCCGAAATCATCCGTTCAGATCTGACGCATGAGGAAGCGAGAAGGGAATCCGGTCTTTCAGGAGTTGAAGCATATGTATCCCGAACACTCAGCCAGCTCGTACCGACTCTTACACCGCTTCAGGGGGCAGAAGATATAAAGGAGTCGGTCGTCGGTATCGGAGCAGGGGAAACATTTGCTGAATGTGTATGCCGTGGGTTGCAAAGCAGTTTGGATACAGAGTTTGGAAATAAGGAGCTCAACCAGGAGAATCTTGTGGCAGTGCAGTTGGCAGAGGTGGATGATGAACGCTGCCGGTATTATTTACAAGCGCTGACCCGGCTGCAAGGAGATCCGATCATCGCGTTGGGTGAGGAAGTGTCTGGTTTCCCGGTAGTTTGGGCAGGAACGAGCGACGGCTGGTCCGGAGCTGTCGGTTTGAATGTAACGATCGCATTACGGAACGCGTTGCAAAAGGCGGTTATGAAAGTCCAAAATCAGACCGTTTGCCTCACAGCTCCAGATTTAGTGGCATCGCCTGTTCTTAAGGAAGAAATACCCTTGAATCTTGTGATTCCTTCGTGCGGGGTGACGGGGGATTCCGAGATATTAAAGTCCGCCATTCAAGTCTTGAAGAAGAATAAGAAGCGAATCTTCGTTTTCGAATTAGAACTGGAAACTTTCTTGAAGGAAGAAATGGCAGGAGTGTTTGGGGTGCTTTTGCGAGAGGAGGAATCAGGGTGAAAACTGACGTATTGGTTGTCGGGGAAGGAGTGCTGGCCGACCATGTTCATGGGGACCTGTCCGGCCAATATCAGGTGAATCGCCAAACCGATTTCGAGGCAGGAATACCGCAAACGACGGCTATGGTCCTTCTGCTGCAAGATGCCTGGAATCCAGCTGTCCATTTAAAGGCGGAAGAGGTGATAAGGCAAGCGGGCATTCCATGGCTGCGGGGGTTCGTTTCATTTGGAGAGGGAGTGATAGGTCCGTTGGTGCACCCGGATGTTCCTGGCTGCTCACAATGTGCGGACCAAAGGCATCTCATGGCTGGGCGTGATCGAAAAGAAATGTGGGAAATCCGCAAACAGCTGGAGAAAAATGGGGGGATGGATCGTGATGCGGCTGCATCACGCACAGGCCTTTTACAGATGGCCCACTTGATTTGTGCAGAGGTAAGGAAGGCGATGAAAGGAGAACGCGCCTGTTCGGAAGGGCGTGTATCAATCATCAACTTGAAAACGCTGAATGGCTCGTGGCACTCATTTTTACCAGACCCATTGTGTCTGGTTTGCTCAACATTACCTGATGACTCGAAGGAGCGTGCCAGGATTACGTTACAGCCAAGCCCGAAAATCAGTCCCGACAGTTACCGTACCCGTTCAATGGAAGAACTGAATGAAGTTCTGGCCAAGGATTACTTGGACCATCGCACAGGTTTCTTGAATAATAAAATGATCGACCTTGTGCCACCATTTGCCGATGTAAGTGTTAATTTGCCTTTATTCATAGGAGATGAGGGGGCGGCAGGCCGTACTCTCTCATATGCGGCCAGTGAGATGACGGCGATATTGGAGGGATTGGAAAGGTATTGCGGTATGGAGCCCCGCGGCAAACGGACAGTCATACATGACAGTTACAACAACCTTAAGGAATTTGCGCTCGATCCGATCAGGATAGGGGTACACTCGAAGGAAAATTATGCACAGCGGGATTTCCCGTTTCAACCGTTTAATCCTGACCGCTCGATAGATTGGGTATGGGGCCACTCATTTTTGCAAGAGCGGCCGATCTTGGTCCCGGAATTGCTTTCCTATTACAGCTTGGGCTGCGGTCATGGGTTTGTCTATGAAACTTCCAATGGCTGTGCTTTAGGGGGGAGTTTGGAGGAGGCCATTTTCTACGGCATCATGGAAGTGGTCGAACGTGATTCGTTTCTTCTGACCTGGTATGCGCAGCTGCCGCTCACACGTCTTGACCCTTATTCTGCAAATGATAAAGAACTGGAATTGATGATTGACAGGGCGAGGGCGGCAGCAGGGTATGATATCCATTTGTTTAATTCGACCATGGAACATGGTATCCCGAGCGTATGGGCGTTGGCTAAAAACAGGAAACAAAAAGGATTGAATATCATATGTGCGGCAGGGGCCCATCTGGACCCGATCCGGGCCGTGAAAAGCGCGGTCTTTGAGTTGGCTGGCATGATGCTGACACTTGACGTTAATTTGGAAGAGAATCTGGATGAGGTTGAGAAAATGCTGCATGATTCTTCACTGGTACGGAAAATGGATGATCATGGCATGCTGTACGGTTTGCCGGAAGCGGAAGAGCGACTGCAGTTTCTGCTGGATGATGACCGTCCAATGCGGACGTTTGATGAAGAATTCAAGCAAATGCCAAAGCATGCGGACTTGACCGATGATCTGCAGGACATTCTTCAGGAGTTTCGCCGATTGCAACTCGAGGTGATTGTGGTGGATCAGACGACACCTGAAATTGCACGAAATGGATTACATTGCGTGAAAGTGCTGATACCGGGGATGCTGCCGATGACATTCGGCCATCATCTTACCCGCATAACGGGGCTTGAGAGAATACTGAGGGTTCCGATGGAACTTGGATATGCTGAACGGCGGCTTGAATTCGAACAGCTCAATCCGCATCCGCATCCTTTTCCATAAGCGGTGATTTAGGAGGTTGGAGGATGAGTCTAGAAGCATTTTTGCACAATTTGCATTTTGATATCGAAAAGGCAAGTCCGCCGGATTGGGAAGTGGATTGGGATGATGCACCGCTGACGTATAAGCTTTACCGTGACTTGCCTGTTTTTCCGCTATCACTGGAGGTGCCGCTGACGCTGGAGGGTTGCAGCGGGCCTTCAAAACAGGACCTTAAAGGAATCGGTCATTTCCTCTGGTATGCATATGGCCTGACCCAAGTTAGTCAGGTATCGAGCTCCTCGGAATCTGAGGACCTCATGCAGTCATTCCGGCGTTTTCCGCCATCAGGGGGAGCTTTGTATCCAAGCGAATTGTACGTGTACTTGAAGATGGAGGGATTACCTGCTGGTGTATACCATTATGATGCGGCACACCACCGGCTGGTATTGCTGCGGGAAGGGAATTTTGATTCATATATAACAAAAGCTCTTGGTGAAAACTTTGATATGTCCGCATGCTTTGGCACGGTTTTTGTATCGACGATGTTTTGGAAAAACTTCTACAAATATAATAACTTTTCATATCGTCTGCAAGGGCTGGATGCAGGCGTGCTTCTTGGACAGTTGCTCGAAGTGGCGAAACGGTTTGGAATCGCCGCTGGGGTGTGCTTCCAATTCCTTGATCGGGCTATCAATCACCTTCTTGGGCTTTCGGATGAGGAAGAGAGCACATATGCGGTGATCCCCTTATCGGCAGACACCAAATTTTGGTGTGCTGATGAAAGTAATGGTAACGGACCTGTCACTTCGACAGAATTATTGCCGGAATTGACGGGCATTCAGCCTGAACACTATGTTCGGTCGCAAAGAATCAGGGAATTTCCGATGCTGACTAAACTGAATGCAGCATCCATGATCGAATCCACCCAATCATTCCGGCGGATCAGTCCGAAGAATGGGACTAAATCCGAAGGACATATTGTAGCCCTTCCTATCGTGAAGCGGCTGTCCTATGACTTGGCATCAGTTTGCCGGAAGCGGTTTTCACCTGAAATGGACTTCGCACTCGGGAAAGTCAGTCAATGGCAGCTGGCTTCTCTCCTGCAGGAGGCAACCGCCTCGTTCTCCTATCGAAATGACTTGGATGGAAAAAACGGGAACGATGAACATCGCGTTTCATTATATGCTTGTTTGTATAATGTGGAAGACATACAAGATGGTGCATACCATTACGACAGCACGACACATACATTGCAACAGATACAATCGGGAGATCAGCGGCTCCGATTGCAATACGGAATGTCCCTCGATATCATGAATTTTCAGCAAGTGCCAATCTGCATACATGTAGTTGGCGAGCGGGACCATTCCAAAACGCAACTTGGATATAGAGGATACCGCATCCAGCAAATGGAGGCGGGGATGCTCGTTCAGAAATTACTGCTAGCTTCGTCAGCCCTCGGAATGAACGGGCACCCGCTGCTCGGCTTTGATGTGAAAATGTGTGATGATCTTTACAATTTCGGTGGTGGTCCTCAAGGAAAAACGAGCCTGATCCAAATCCCTATCGGCCATTATCGGAATCGTCCCTGGCTGAAGGGAAGTTTGCATAGTTAAAAATGTAACGATAGCCTTCATTCCTTTTAAAGAATGAAGGCCGTTTTTATTTAATGAGGAAAAAATAATTATTAACAAAAAACTGGAACTTTAAAAACGTTACAGCTTCCATCCTAAGTGTGCAATAATCCCGGCCGAGGATTATACTGATATAAAAGGTTTTACCATTTAAGGGAATGAATAAATAGATAATAAAGTTAATAATTTGGAACGCTTTTAACAAAACCAATTTAAAGGATGTAGCTTATGGAATGGAGAACGGATAGAAAATCCAAGGAGCCTTTATATAAACAAATTGCTGGTTATATTGAGAGTGGTATTGCTGATGGAACATTTTTACTAGATAAGCCGTTACCTTCTGAGCGCTTCTTGGCACATGAACTGGGGGTTAACAGAAGTACAGTTGTAGCAGCTTATGATGAATTGGAAGCAAATGGGTTAGTTGAACGAAAAAAAGGAAGCGGAACGATGATCAGCAAGGATATATGGGGAATCAACAGGAAACGTATGCCTAGTTGGAATAGATATATCGAAGCTGGTTCATTTTTACCCAATTTGCCGGTAACCCAAAGAATACGTAAAGAAACGGAAGGAAATAATCTTATAAACTTAGCAAGCGGGGAGTTATCGGAAGACTTATTTCCGGTCCAATCCTTACGTGAAATCACTTCGAATAGGTCCTTTATTGGTAGTTTAGGTTATGATCACCCCCAGGGCAATGCAGTTTTAAGGGGCACAATTACTAATCATGTTAAACAATATAGAAAAATTGATACCCATCCATCATCCATACTAATTACCTCTGGTGCACAACAAGCCATACATCTCGTTGTCCAATGCTTGTTAAAGCCGGGCGATGCCGTTGTATTGGAAGATCCATCATACAGTTACAACCTTCCCATTTTTCAATCAGCAGGACTAAGGACTTTTCTTTTACCGGTCGATAAGGATGGCATCAACCCAGAGGAGTTACTAGCACTACATAAAAAACATCGAATCAGGATGATATTCTTGAACCCTGTTTTTCAAAACCCAACAGGAACTGTACTTCATATCAACCGTCGTAAAAGGATACTAGAGCTTTCATCCGAATATGGAATACCGATTGTAGAAGACGATCCTTATAGTTTAACTTCCTTTTCTGGGGAAAAAATCTCTACTCTTAAATCGATGGACAACAACGGAAATGTGTTATATATAAGCTCTTTGTCAAAAATAGTTGCTTCTGGCTTAAGAATTGGCTGGATAATCGGACCGAAACCAGTTATAGAGCGACTGTCTGATGCAAAGCAACAGGTTGACTTCGGTCATGGCTCATTCACTCAATGGATAGCAAACGATTTTCTTGAATCAGAGCATTTCCCTACCCATATTACCTATTTAAGAGGGCAGCTAGAAAAAAGAAGGGATGCAATGGTATCAAGTCTTCAACACTTTCTGAATAACAAAGTTGAGTACTATTCGCCAAATGGTGGTATTCATTTGTGGTGTAAGCTGAAGGTGCCATTGAACGAAATAAAGTTATTGGAGGAATCTATCAAAAGAGGAGTCATATACGTTCCTGGTTCAACATTAGGTACTAATAAGGAATATGTACGCTTTACTTTTGCAAGGGAAAATGAGGAGTCCATTCACGAAGGCATCAAAAGGTTTGCAGAGGCTGTAAAAAGTTTATAATCATATGCTTTGATATTCAGGAAAGAGAATCATGATGTATCCCTGCTTCCAGACTATAGATGTTGATTTCCGCTCCAGGAACTCGCTTTCCGTGGACGGTCCGCCTGCGGGGTCTCCCCTAGACGCGCTTTCCCTGCGGGAGTCTCGTACACCCGCTCCAATCAACCATTTATAAACTTTAGATAGAAACCATACCCGAGGTGGTTCAGGAACATTCTTTGATGAAAGTACGTTTTCCGAACTCCTTTTGGCTACAAACTGGAATCATGACCAAAGTCATGATTCTTTTTTGTCTGCAAGTTAGGTCGGAGTTCCACAAGACGTGGTATCTTAGCCCTTCCTTCAGAGGCGTTCAGCACTTTTCTTTCTATATTAACGAAAGAATTCAACAAGTGGATGGTGGAAATTTCCCTTGATTGGATGGTCCTAAAATTGGTTGTTCTTTTATTATAGAGAAGTAGGCTTTTTCTAATATATTTACTCAGTAAACAAGAAGAGCGATCTACCTGACCATTTAATTTTGATATGTTTAAATTAGGAACGGTTTTTTATGCAGTTACACTACGATATACGATAAGAATCGGAATAATTTGAAATGGTTCAAGGAAATAGATAATAATATTGGGAGGCGTTGAATCATGACGATAAGTGTAATATTAGTAGTAGCCATTAGTTTAGTTGCTCTGGTTGGTACCCTTTCGTTAACGGGGAAGAGTGATAGTGATTATTCTGCAGCAACGAGAGGGAATTTGTTGAACCTTAGTTATATTTATATTGGTCTTGCCCTAGTATTAACTGTAGGCATCATCTACTTCGTAATAAAATTAGCCTAAGATACCACGTGAATGATTATTATAATAGTATATCAAAATGCATGGAAATATTGGCTTAATTGTATAAAGGTCATGTTGTGTACGAGTGATTTACTAAACATATCTCTATTTGTGGGAAATTGTGAATTTGTTCACATATGTGGCGGAAATGTGAACGAAAGAATCTGATTAATACGTGAAAAAATCACCTTTGCAAGCTGGGTGAACAAGAAACACGGTAATAGAACGGTCACTTCAAAGAAAAACTGACCGCCTCTTTCAATTAAACTTTAAATTAGGCTCTTTTCGTTCAGATTGTTGTTTTTAAACCGAGACTATTTAAGGTTGATTGGAGTGGAAGTGCGAGACTCCTGCGGGAGCAGCGGGACAGGTGAGATCCCACAGGCGTTTACGCCGAGGAGGCTCACCGCCCGCCCCGCGGAAAGCGAGCATCTGAAGGGGAAATCAACCACACCACATTACTTGGTAAATAGCAGCAAAGTATGCGAAAACAGCCTTAAATTATAACGTAGCGGAGATGATGAAATATGACATTGCCTGTTTTGATTTTGACAATTATCTTAGGCTTGCTAAAACTATTAGTTACCTGTCTTCCAACCGATACAGTGAATTGGATTATCAGCAAATTTAAACTTCATTCAGAACTTAGTGACGCGAATGCCATCATAACCATTGGCGGAAAACGCTTGGAAGGTGAAGACAAAATTCAAGTTATTAATTATTTCAACAAAGCGATATTTTTGAAAAAGAATCATATATTCCCAGGGAACGAGCATTTGTTTTTAAATCCAGAAAACAGTGGGACTCCATTAGTCATTGATACTAAAAGAGGCAAAAAGGATGTTAGGTTATTTGTGTACATTTACAACGACCACGTAGATGTAGTCAAACAGTACAAAAAGAAAATAGTTTCGTATAGTCTGCTTTCCGAGAGCCTCCAAGAACGTTCCATGCCGGTAATAAGGAAATTAGTTTAAAAGGAACATAAAAAAAAGACTGTTTCTAAATGAACTGCACCCCAATTGTTAGACACGGTCTAACAATTGGAGGTGCAGTTTTTTTATATGATGAATAACGAAAATGACTTTCGGTCAGGCTGTGGTTGTACGGGCGCTGTGGGGGAGTCGCTTTTATAAGAATATAATAAGGGTTAATCCATATTTTAGGTAATTATAATTGTATGTAGTCGAAAAATGGATTTTGTATAATTAGTGTATTGGTAAGTCAATGTACTTTTTAACGCGGCCAAAAGTCAGTCCCTCTCGGTTAATACCTTTAAAGTTTTTTCCCTGATGCTTATCCTGTTTTTATAATCTTTAGCAACCAACTCTGTGTATATTAAATCAAAAAGTAATAGCAGCGGTAGCAATGGAGAGATGTTTTGTCCCATATGCATGCTTTTCTTGCTTGTGACCAATAGCGATATATCGCCAAGCTGTGAGAGCTCGGAATTCTTATCCCCAGTAAAGACCAAGATGCGTGAACCTTGCTTCTTTGCGATTTTAACTGCAGAAATCACTTCTTTCGTTGTTCCGGAAATGGAAATGCCGATGACAACACTATTCTCGTTACTTAAAGCTGCATCCATCATTGACTGATGGGGATCTGAAATAGCTTCAACAGTTAAGCCGATTCGGAAAAACTTTGACTTGAACTCCTGGGCCGCTATACCTGAACTCCCTATTCCATATACATGGATCTTATTTGCCTGTGTAAGGAAAGAAACAGCTTTTTGGATGTTGTCATATGTGGTTATGTGAAAGGTATTATCAATGATGCCTAAGTGATCTTGATACAGTTTAGCGAAATAATCCACCTGCTTGATGTTCTTCATATTTTTCGGTGTATTTCGGAGATCCACGAACCTTTTTAACTCATGCCTGAACTCATTGAACCCAGAAAAGGCTAATTTCTGGGTACCGGGAATTGTGCTGGGCTTTGCGTTTTCACGTTATATTGTGGGGGCTTATCAGCTTCCGATTTATGGGCTCTGTTTGTAGGACATACTATTATCATGCCGCTGTTCATCATCCGTGTGATTCCAAGCGGATCAAATTTTGACTTTTTCATTGAAGAAGCAGCTGAAAGCCTTGGAGCGCACTTTCTTTAAAGTCGTCCTACCGAATATAAAATCAGGAATTCTGGGCAGCAATGACCGCCTTCTTAGAATTCAATAATGTAGACATTTCCGTTTATATGACAGGGGCTGGGGTGAGTACGTTTCCGATTCAGATGCTGATGTATGTAGAAAACAACTTTGATCCTACCAGAACGGCTCATGGGCTTGTCTTATTTCACAAAACGATAAAGGAGGTAATGATGGATGGCTTTGTTCACTTTACAAGATATATCTGTAGCATATAACAAACAGAATATATTAAAGGATTTCAATCTTGAGATTGAAAAAGGGAAATTAGTATCCCTTCTTGGCCCGAGCGGCTGTGGGAAAACGACGACCCTGCGTTTAATTGCGGGGCTTTTAAAAGCGAACGAAGGGAGGTTTTTATTTAAGGAAAAGGACTATACGAAAGTGCCTGTTAACAAGCGGAATTTTGGCTTTGTGTTCCAAAACTATGCATTATTTCCGCATTTGTCGATATTCGAAAATATTGCATTCGGACTTCGCCTGAGAAAGAATTCCATAAGTGAAATTGAAAATAAAGTAATGAATGTGCTCGAAATCGTCAATTTAAAAGGATTTGAAAAGAGATATCCCAAAGAGCTTTCAGGAGGGCAAAAGCAGCGGGTTGCGATTGCCAGGGCGCTGGTGATTGAACCGGACATCCTATTATTTGACGAGCCATTGAGTAATCTTGATGCGAACTTAAGGGTGAAAATGAGAGTCAAGATTCGCCGCATCCAACAAGAGCTGGGGATTACAACGGTATATGTTTCCCATGACCAGGAAGAATGCTTTTCGATATCCGACCAGGTAGCGATCATGAATAATGGGATCATCGAGCAGCTTAGTGATCCTGCGACCATTTACAAATATCCTGAAACCAAATTTGTCGCAGACTTCATCGGCTTCAAGAACTTCATTGAATTCGATAAGCGTACGAATCATATAGATAAAATTGAACTGAACAAGCAAGGCTACTCATTTGTGCTGCACAAGGATGCACAGATGACCAATTCAACTGGAAAAATAGGTGCTATCAGGCCGGACGATCTGATGATCAGGGAAAAAGATAATGCTGGAGCGGTTCTGGAAAATAGTTTAACTGGCCGAGTCAAGGTGAGTACGTATCTGGGAAAAAGCTATCAATATGTCATTGAAACCGTGATAGGGGATTTCACTGTGAACAAGGAAATGACGGAATCCTACCGGACGGGTCAGGAAATCATCCTAGAAATTCCGAAAAACCAGATGGTGCTTATTGACTAGCTTAGGAGGGTAGGTTATGCGAATGTTCAAGTATTCGATCACTTCTTAAGTCATGGACTGATCAACGTGAATGAAAGGAAAATGGTCCCTCTCATAATGAGTGATGACGCTTAATCCCGTATTCTAACGAATGCTATTCAATAGAAATTTGAGCTAATTAAAATGGTTTATTGCAGGAAGCCTTTTCGTCAAATGTCAGCTGCACTTTTAACTAGGGTAGAAGGGGAGAATAGGGGCTGTTGACAATCTAAAAGGATTTTTGAAAACTGTATAGAATTTATTCTATGCAGGTTTTTTATTGGAGGGATTTCTATGATGGGACGCAATGATGAGTACCAAAGCA